>JABEUL010000243.1 GCA_013044465.1 Acidimicrobiales bacterium | reverse complement strand
CGCCGTAAATTCGAGTAATCTTTCTGCAAGCCGCCGCATCATTTGACGTAGCCTCGAATCGTCCAATTTCATTACTTCCCCTCGTCAATAATTGCAATTTCCTTTTCGCTCCATTTCCTCCTGTCGCCTCATAGAAAATCGGCCTTCCTCTGCTGATTCTCCAAAAACTCACTTTTTTCTTACACAATTGGCATTCGAGGCCAAACTAGGAATTATTGCAGCAAAGTTGAGTGTGCTGCACTCAACTTTTATGGGCTGTATTTCCCGCTCCTATTGGTTAGAAAAGCTGATTTAATTCCAGCTTTAGGGGAAGGAAAAATTAGGTTATCTCGAACAATAGAGTAACTCTTGGACAGGAATACTGCGGCCTTATGGGTTCAGTGTAGTAGGGGGATGGATCTCCAGAGCGAACCAACAACCTTGCCCGTTATTACACAGAATCAGGTACTCCTCCTGGCATATTTCTAGGTGGCGGACTTACCGATGAATACTGAGGAGAAGGGATTGAAAAGAGCTCTCAAGTCACTGAAGAGCAGTTGAAAAGAACAATCGAAGAAGATGTAACGCGAGTCATTGCAGGTGAATTTACTTGCTTTATGAGCAGATCTGACGATCCACAGTTACACGACCATGTAGTAATTTGGAATCGAGCCAGATCAAAAAGTGATGGAAAATGGAGAACTCTAGATAGCAGAGCAATTTTTAGGGCAACTACTACACTCTCTGAAGTTCATCAGGGAGTGCTCTCAGATTACTTAACCGAAGCACTTGGTGTTGGTTGGGAATCTAGAAAGAGAAGACATTCGCCAAGACCACGATATGAGATTTTAGGAGTATCTGAAGCTTTAATGGACGAGTTTTCAAGTCGTGCTATTCAGATATCTTCTCATAAGAACGAACTAGTCAACGACTTCTTAAAAGCCCATGGGAGACAACCAACCGTCGTAGAAGAAATACATTTGAGGCAGGTTGCAACCCTTGCCACCCGTGACACCAAGAGCCATCTCTCACTCTCAGTTTTAAGTGCCAAATGGTCGATTAGGGCTGAGAAATACATTGATGGATCCCAATATGCATGGATCACAAATCTCCGGAATCGAAATGATCTTCCACTCCTTAGAGCAGATGACCTGGCCCAAAAGATTCTTAGTAATGCAGCGAGATCTGTCGTTGAATCAGTTTCGAAGTATAACTCCACATTTACCAGGATGAACTGACTGGCTGAAGCCCTCAGAGTCCTACATGGTGTCAGATTTGTCGATCCTGAGAGCAGAGTAAGAGTTGCAGAAAATATATGTGATCTTGCTGAATCACAATCACTTCGCCTCAAGAACCAGGGCCCCACCACATTCCAGAGCGTTATTTAATCAAAGATCACCCATCTCAATTCATCCCAGAAACAACTTTCCGATATACGACAAAAGCTCTGTTGGATACCGAATCTCGACTTCTTGAGTGCGGCAGAGATGAATCTGGACCATCAGCCAAGATTTCTAATCTAGTTGAGGTCACAGAGCGAAATTTGGATAGTAGAAACTTCCGATTGAGTTTTGACCAGGCACTTGCGGTTGAAAAGATTGCAACTTCTAAAAGGGCGGTAGACGTATTGGTTGGCCCGGCTGGAACCGGAAAATCTACGACTATGGCAGGGCTTCTCTCGGTATGGGAAAACGAGTACGGCAAAGGTTCTGTAATTGGGCTCGCCCTCTCGTCTGCAGCCGCTGAAGTACTGGCTGTAGAATTTGGAATAGAAACAGAGAATACTGCAAAAGTGCTTGCTGAATGGCACAAGTTGCCCACTCTTTTCTCCAAGCGTGAAAAGATAATCGCAAATCTTCATCGCCACAGTTTCTCAAAATCACTTGGCGCAAATAAGCTTCATTCAAAGCCGAGAGATGTCGACAGACAAATCGATGAAAGGCTTCTAAAACCAGGACAATTGATAATAATTGACGAGGCAACCTTGGCTGGAACATTCGCACTTGATGAATTGGTTTCTGCTGCCAAGAATGCAGGAGAGAAGATACTTTTAGCGGGGGACTGGGCTCAACTTTCATCAGTTGAAGCAGGAGGAGCTTTCTCGCTACTTGTTAAAGATAGAGGTGATTTAGTTCCTGTATTAAGTGATGTCCGTAGATTCGAATCAAGGTGGGAGAGAACCGCCAGTACTCAGTTACGTATAGGTGACTCAACTTCAATGGATGCATATGAACTGCAGGGAAGAATTACTGAGGGCAGTCGTGATGAGCTCGTGGACTTAATATATAAAGCTTGGAAAAGTGACAGGGATTCCGGCAAGTCAAGCCTCAGGATTGCAGGTGACTCCTTTACAGTTAGGGAGCTCAACCAACGAGCAAGAGCTGACCAGGTGAAAGCTGGCCTAGTGCGCGAAAAGGACTCACACTTGCAAGCGGCATTGTTGCAGGAGTCGGAGATGAAATTGTAACTAGGCAATACAACCGTCTACTAAGTACCGGCAAAAGTTTTGTCAAAAATGGTGACAGATGGAAAGTAACTGAAACAAATGGCGATGAGTCCATTGCGGTTAGAAGGAAGGAAATTGAAGTAGTACTTCCCAAAGATTACGTTGAAGAATCTGTGGAATTGGATTACGCCTCCACTGCCCACCGGGCACAGGGGAGAACAGTTCATACCTCACATTCACTAGTCTCACCGACAACCACGAGAGAGGTCTTATACGTGGCAGCTACCGGGGGAAAAGAGTCGAACAGCATCTATGTTTACACTAGCTATGAACCAGATCCTGATACCAGCTATGATGGAATGACAGCACATCAGACTTTTCGGTATGTGCTCACTCAAGTTCTTCGAAATGAAGGAAGGGATATCTCAGCTACTGAGACAATTGTAAATTTCCAAGGTGAAAAAAAGGAGCTTAAAATCGCTGACTGAGGAGTATCTAGCGTTAGCAAGCGTAGCACTTGCACAACGTTTAGACGTAGTTCTTGAAACACTTGATATCAGAAATGACCAACTGGAAGAAATTCGAGAGAGCGAAGCATTTGGAGCATCACTAGCTGCAATTCGTGAAGCAGAAACCCGAGGTTTTAACCCGGAGATAGACTTTCGAAATTTAGTTAGAGCCAGAACATTAGGGACACAGAAGATCTGGCTGCTTTACTACATGGACGGTTAGACAAGTGGATAGACAGTTCCGGATCCAGTTGTATTCAGGATCAGAACTTGATTGTAGAGCTTGTGCCTAGGGCGTTAAATGTCAAAGATCCCGATAGAAATAAGGCGCTGGTCGAGCTCGAACAAGCAATGGAATTAAGTGCGATGGAGTTGGCCAAAAAGGTAATAAGTGACAATGCTCGATGGATAGCTGCACTTGGTCCACCGCCTGAAAGCCAATCTGAGAAAAGGTCTGGATGGCTACGGTAACGAAGGTTGCTGGTTACGGGATTACTGGAAAATTGGAGATCAACCCAGCCCGTTAGGAAGTGAAGGTAGTGTTTCAACTCTTGTGCAATCTAGTCAGCGAACTCGAGCACAGAAAGGTATCAACAAGCTACTCAATGCATCAAAAAGCGGGACCGACAGGCAATCCACATTTATTGAGAATACTGAGATTAGCCGTGAAATTTTGGGAGATATCATTTAGTAGAGAGTTTTGACAGCTACAGGGCCTTCGGGAATACCTTGGATAATAACTTCTCCACAACAGATGCCCGCTATGCTAATTTCTCATACGAAAACTTTCCTGAATGTGAGGGACTCGGAAAACAGTTGCAAACGTTTGTCGTTTTGTATATGATTTGTGCTCATATACTAAAAATTGGCGGATGGAGGCAAAAATGGGGATATTAAGGAGAATAGTGGGGGAAAAGCGCGCATATATTAATTTTTTTATCCTTTTTTGTACGGTTCTATGTGTAACTGCAGGTCTTACAGGGATATCCTTTGCCGGTTCCTCTAACCCAACTAGTGGTGGGTATTTCGTACCCTTGACGCCTGCACGAATTATCAATTCCAATTGCAGTGAAGGGCTTGATCCCCTGACTAATGACAGAATTCAAACATTTCAAGTTGAGTCTGCCCCTTCTTACCCGAGTTGTCCATCAAGTGGAGCGCCATCTATAATGTTGCCGGCCACGCTATCTGCACATGGACCGGCAACTTTGTATGCGGATACTCTGGCATAGCTATTTGAGCATAATTGTCCCTT
>JABEUL010000242.1 GCA_013044465.1 Acidimicrobiales bacterium | reverse complement strand
GTATTTTGGCTGATGAGTTTTTATCAGGCTGTGCTCTAACAGGAGTGCGTCGAGTTCAGAGTTAACCTGAATCCACTCGACCCGGACCGCATTTCTCATCATCTGCCTGGTGCGTTCGTGGAGTCTCTCAGGGTTTACGAAATATGAAGATATCCGGTTTTTAAGGGATCGGGCTTTTCCCACATAGATTGCCTGAGACTCTCGGTTGTAAAACTGGTAGGAACCAGGTGCATCTGGAATGTGTAACGGACGTTCTATCATTTAATTAAAATGTAATATGCCGGCCTGGGTCATAAGGCACCATCGGTTTCGGGACCGCCATCCCCGCAGGAATATCCAGGCTATCCTGCCGGTCATCCGAGACCTTAGCTAAATAAAGGAAAGTGAAAATGTTCCGATTACAAGCTCCGCTACCTGAGAGCTATAGGCAAGCTAGCCCACAAGAGCTCGCGTCCAGAATCAGGGCAGCCAAGTCAAAACTTGGGGAAAAGGTCTTTATACTGGGCCACCACTACCAACAAGACGAGGTTATGGATTTTGCCGATGCCAGGGGCGATTCACTGGCATTATCGAGACTGGCCGGAGAACAAACTAAGGCAGAATACATCATATTTTGCGGAGTACACTTCATGGCTGAAGCCGCCGATATTCTTACTTCTAAAGAGCAAACTGTGATACTGCCTGACTTAAATGCAGGTTGTTCCATGGCCGACATGGCAGATTTAGATACCGTGGAGGAGGCTTGGGAGGATCTTTCGAGGATTATCGACACTGAAAGAGTGGTTCCCATTACCTATATGAACTCTTCTGCAGCCCTTAAATCATTTGTTGGCAGTCATGGAGGTGCGGTATGCACCTCGTCAAATGCCAAGGCTATCCTCTTGTGGGCTCTCGATCGGGGGGACCAGGTACTTTTCTTCCCAGACCAACATTTAGGACGAAATACGGCATTTCAGCTTGGTTACAAAGCACAGGACATGTTGGTTTGGGATCCAAGAAAGACTTTCGGGGGACATGATGAAGAGAAAGTTAAAAGCTCTACTTTTCTGCTTTGGAAAGGCCACTGCTCGGTCCACCAGCGATTTGCCCCAAGCCATGTTGACGACTTTCGAGTGAAATACCCTCTGGGAACTGTAATTGTGCACCCAGAATGTGCCCATGAAGTGGTTGAATTGGCAGATGTAGTCGGTTCTACCGATGCCATAATAAAAGCCGTGACCTCCGCTGCACCTGGGTCAACCTTTGGCATCGGAACCGAGATCCATTTAGTGCACCGCCTTTCAAAGGAGCATCCCGATATGACCATCGAATCGCTAGACCCCCTGGTATGTCCCTGTGCCACCATGTTTAGAATCGACGCCAAGCACTTGGCCTGGATCCTAGAGGGGTTAGTAGAGGGAAAGGTAAGAAATCAAATAGTTGTAGAGCCAGATATAGCCGAGTCGGCCAAGATTGCCCTGGAACGAATGCTTGAAATTGTTTAGATACTCACCTAACTAATTTCAAGCCTATCTTTGACTAAATCAGAGAGAACCTGTTGCTCATCCAATCCGCTAATCACTGGAGGCCTATGCCAAGAGCCGTCACCTTTTAGCTCCCATGCATTTTGATCGTCTTTTAGATCCAAGTCCAAAATCTCTTCGAGACGACCTTTGATAATGGAGTCTGTTACCGGCACGATTGCTTCCACCCTTCGGTCCAGATTTCTTTCCATTAGGTCGGCAGAACCGATCAAGTAACTAGCCGATCGCGGACCAATTCCTCCGAATCTAAAGATTCTTGAATGTTCCAAGAACCTTCCCACCAATGATCTGACTCTGATATTTTCAGACAGTCCCTCTACTCCCGGGACCAGACTACAAATGCTTCTCACTATTAAATCAATCTTCACCCCGGCATTTGAAGCCCGATATAGGGCCTCTATTACCGTTGGATCAGTGAGTCCGTTAACTTTAAAAATAATTCGCCCGCTCTCCCCTACGCTTGCTTCTGCTTGAATCGATTCAACAATGTATCTACGCAACCCCGTTGGGGCAACAATAAGTTTTCTAAAAGAGTGTTGCCTGCTGTATCCTGTCAAAAAATTAAATAGGTCGGTTAGGTCAGCCCCCAAGTCCTCATCTGCCGAAAGAATTCCAATATCTTCGTACTGCCTGGCAGTTTTTGAATTGTAATTTCCCGTACCTATATGACAGTAGCGCTTGATCCCATCACTTTCTTGCCTGACTACGAGAGCACATTTACAGTGGGTTTTAAGACCAACTAACCCATAAACCACGTGAACTCCAGCCCGCTCCAACTGTCTGGCCCAACCTATATTTGCCTGTTCGTCAAACCGTGCTTTCAATTCGATCAGAACCGCTACCTGCTTCCCCGATTCAGCTGCAGCTATTAAGGCCATAACTATCGGGGAATCGCCTGAGGTTCGATAGAGAGTTTGCTTAATGGCCAGTACATTAGGATCAGAGGCTGCACTTGTTATAAATGCCTCTACTGAGGTTGTGAAGGACTCATAGGGATGGTGGATAACAATATCTTTTTCCCTAATTGCATCAAAGATGTCTTGTGAGTGGGGGTCCACTTTGGCTAACCGAGCAGCTGGTACTGATTTGAAATACGGAAGATGAAGATCGGGTCTATCTAAGTTGTAAACGGCCCAAAGTCCACCTAAATCAAGAGGGGCACGAGACGCATATACATCAACTTGCTCCACTTCTAGTTCACGCAAAAGCAGCGTGGCAACTTCACTTGAAGTACCGGCTTGAATTTCAAGTCTCACAGCACGGCCAAACCTTCTCCGCCTTAGCTCCATTTCAACTGCCTCTAAGAGATCATCAGCCTCGTCTTCTTCTAGTGTCAGATCTGCATTTCTAGTTACCCTAAAAGCATTGTGCTCTAAAACCGCCATGTCAGGAAACAAAACTCCCAGATGAGATGCAATTACCTGCTCAATGGGAACAAATCGCTCCTGGTCAGGCATCACCACAAAGCGGTCAAGTAATGGAGGAACTTTTACCCTTGCAAAACGCTGCTCCCCAGTTTTTGGATCACCCACCAATACCGCTAAATTGAGCGAAAGATTTGAAATATAAGGGAATGGATGGCTAGGGTCCACAGCTAGTGGAGTCAGTACTGGGAAAATTGTGTTTTCAAAAACTCCCACCAAGTAATCTCTATCATCATCGTCTAAAGAGGACCAATCAGAAAGTATTATTCCCGACTTCGATAAG
This sequence comes from Acidimicrobiales bacterium, assembly GCA_013044465.1. GTDB lineage: Bacteria > Actinomycetota > Acidimicrobiia > Acidimicrobiales > JABEUL01 > JABEUL01. The sequence continues at coordinate 12,322 of JABEUL010000242.1, read as the reverse complement.
CTAGGCACGAGATTCTCTAAAAATAATTTCTCCTGCCTGTCTAAGAGATCTCTTACGGTATGTCTAATGGCATCTAGTTGCTCGGCTGGACGCATGCCATCTATTGATCTCGTCCTTATGTCGGCAGCTACTTGATCTTTTAATCCCGCCACCCGGACCTGGAAAAACTCGTCTAAACCGGTGGCAAATATCGCCATGAATTTGATCCGCTCTAAAAGTGGAAACCGATCATTTTCAACTAAATCCAAGAGTCGTTGGCCAAAAGACAACCAAGATAGTTCTCGATTAATGAAATTTGGTTGACCTTGGGGATTAGAAATGCTCACAATGCCAAAATAGTCACTTTTTTACCCTATGATGCGCTAGCCTCTAGAACAGTAATGGTAACTGTAGGCACACCTCTCCCGACTAGGACTCGGAAAAAGCGCCGATGGCGTCGTCGGACCGAGCTGGGAATGATACTTATGGCAAGTGGGCTCACGACTGGGGCCTACATTTTGGTCAACCTCTCACTTAAGTCAAAACTACCTACTGACCTGGAAGTATTCCTCGGAGTGATTATTGGACTGGCAATTGTGGCTCACTTGGCTACCAGGTGGCTCGCCCCTGAGGCCGACAGTGTGTTGCTTCCTTTAGTGGTGCTTTTAAACGGTCTTGGATATGTCATGATTGCCCGACTTGATGTTTATGCAAAACACCCATACGGGCCAAATCAGGCTCTCTGGTCCATGATTGGTGTCGGACTGTACGTCCTAACACTTTTCGTCGTGAAAAGGTCCCGTGACTTGGACCGATATCGATACCTCATGGCATTTGCCGCAGGTATTTTACTTATTTTGCCTTTGATGCCTTTTGTTGGAGAAACTGTGTACGGTTCAAGCCTTTGGATTCATATTGGTGCCGTGACATTTCAACCCGTTGAGATTGCCAAACTGGCCTTAGTCATTTTTTTTGCTTCATACTTCATTGAAAAGCGGGAGCTAATGACCCTGGGAACAATTCGGGTTGGGAATCGACTAATAACTGACCCCAGACCCTTTGGGCCACTACTTCTAGCTGCGGGTTTGTCACTGGCTGCCATGGGAATTGAACACGACGTTGGCTTTGCTCTCCTGTTGTTCGTTCTATTCATGTCCATGCTTTGGCTAGCCACCGGTCGAATCCGCTATGTCTTAGTGGGTGCAGTAATTTTTATCATCGGCACTTATGTGGGTTCACATGTCTTATACCAAGTAAATGAGCGATTGGCAATATGGTTTGATCCCTGGAAAGATCCATTTGGCAACGGCATGCAGCCCATTCAAGGAATTATTGCATTGGCTACAGGGGGAATAGGCGGAAGTGGACTCGGTCAAGGGGCAACAGGATTATACGTTGCAGTCCCGCAGTCGGACTTTATATTTTCCGCATTTGGCGAAGAACTGGGTTTGTTTGGAACCACTGCGATTCTTGTCGCATACATGTTGATAATTGGATCTGGCTTAAGAATAGCTATTTCTGCCAGATCCGAATTTGCGAAATTAGTAGCAGCAGGCCTAACAGTACTCATCGGTTTCCAAACTTTTTTCATCTTAGCTGGAGTAGAGCGTGTACTTCCTTTAACTGGACTTACCCTTCCCTGGGTTTCTTACGGTGGTTCCTCCCTTGTGACAAACTACATATTGCTCGCCCTCTTAATGCGAATCTCCTCTGAGGCAAACGAGCGTCAGGTCGAACTGCTCAGCTAGGCGAACTTGATGTGGCGCCGGATTGAATGGTTGTACTTGTGCCAGCTGATAAATTTGAGGCCTGATAATTGCTAAGTAGTTGCTTTGCATACGAAACAAGTGGAAGATATTTCTGAACATCGTTCCCACCTACTGCCCAGATCATCATAATTGCACGATCATATACAAAAATATGCAACTCATAGTCAATTCCAACCCACGGGCTATTGCCCGCGTACACAATACCGTCAACGGCAATATAAACTCCACCACTTCCCAAAGTTGGTTCTGGAGTAGCTGAGTCACTACTTACTCGCCAATCCCATCCTATGTTTATTTGGTCATAAACAAGTATTTCCTGCGCCATACACGTAGCACCCTTACTGGTCAAAAAGTATTTCATCGTTTGAGATGCATCAGTAGGCGTGTCAAAAATCCAAGCCTCTGAGGTAACTGCATCTCTAACCGGATTGGGCCCACTACTCAAGCTTGGTGGATATTTATTTACAAAATAGTAAGGTTCGCTAAATTGGTCTATAAAGCCGGTAAATTTAGATCCAATACAACTTTCAAGTTGGCTCCTCATCTTTGCTGTCACGCCAAATGAGTAGCCACCATAAAGAGGAGTAAATCCCTTTTTTTGAAAGTAGCTGGTAGGGATTAAAAAACTGGCAATTTCTTTCTGGACGGGTGTTTGCGGCCCAAGTTGACCCAGCTTTGATTTACCAAAACTTACCTGTGGACTTGTAGAAGAAGAGCCGCAGGATGAAACTACTAAGGCAACAGCTCCTACCACTAAACATTTGAAAAGAGAGTATTTTGACCTAGAGTACATCATCCTATGCCAAAGTAGCAGAAAACTTGGAGCCAGATTTGTCATTCCACCAGTTTTAAACATGGCTTTAAAACGATTTACCTCGTCAAAACTACACAAGCACTTTGCATTTGAACGATCTTTCATTAATTTAATCGTTTTCGAACTCACTATACATAACGCATCTTAAAAAAACTTAAGCTTTGAGGAGATGAAGCACAAAAGTCGCCACATCATCGTGGATTATCCCGCCGGAATTCGATGCCAACGCTAAAAGGCTCCGCTCCCTTTGCCTACCAGGTGCTTTCCCCGTCAAGTGAAGTGAAAGTTCAGCAATTTGAACTAGTCCAGTTGCGCCAAGTGGGTGCCCTCTCCCTACTAGTCCACCACTTGGGTTTACATAGACATGAGACCCCAAAAGATCAGTTTCGCCTCGAACTGTCAAGTCACCTGCTTCCCCTTCTCCAACAAGTCCCAGGGATTCTATTGCCCACAACTCTTCTGGGCTTGTAGCGTCATGTACTTCAGCTACGTCTACTTGGTCTGGAGAAATCCCGGTTTCTTCCCAAAAACTCTGAGCTATTGTTTTCAAATGCATGTGGGACTCTTTGTCTCCGAAACCGCCGACGACTTTAGAACCAATAACCTCTGGCCCAGTAAATTTATTGCTGGACGAAATTAAAATTGCAGCCGCCCCATCAGTATACGAAGAACACATTAACCGAGTTAATGGTAAATGAATCACTTTAGAATTGAGCACTTCCTCCATAGTGACTGGTTCGCTAAATTTTGCGTAGTCAGTCCTAGAAGCACATCTCCGAGCCTTTACTGCAGCTGCCGCAAAGTGCTCAATTGTGGTACCTTTTTCCTGCATCTGCTTGTTCGCCCATTTTGCATTGCAGAACATTGCAATACTCGGATCCATATTTTCAGCAATCAACATATTACGAATATTATGCCTTTGGTCATAAGGCATTCCATGTTCGATTGCTTCACGAACGTCCTTAGGTTCAAAACCATACATTTTTTCAAATCCCAATATCAAAATTGGCTTGTCGTCAAGTTTGGCAGCCATTACGCCAAGTGCAAATGCCGAAGCACCACTGGCACATCCATTCTCGCAGTTAAATATTGACGTCGCGCCCAATCCTAAACCACGCATAAAGGTCTGACCTCTAATGGACTCCTGGTCATTTAAAACTCCACCAGCCATATTTGAAACAAAGATATGTCCAATCTGATCCATTTCAATGCCAGCATCGACCACGGCATCACGGCACACTTGCGAAACCATATCTTCAATTGACAAATCCCTTCGCCTCATAGAAGAAATACCAACTCCAATAATGCGAATTTTAGCCATACCATCCATTATTTTAGTCTCAGTTCCGCCCCTCACGCCAAAAGTGCGCTTGGCAGTCATTCTATTTTGGTAAAAACCCTTCAAAAAGCAGAAGTGTCAACGGCTGCATACCTTGTCCATTAATAACTCCATACTCCTATTAGGATTATCGGAGGCAATCCCTACCATAATATGATCAACTCCCAGTTCCCCCCAAGAAAATATGAGTTCGGCGAACTGAGATGCACTCCCCGTAAATACATACTTTCCAAGGACACTCTGGTCAATTCTAAATAAAGAACTCGCCCATGCAATGGCTTCAGCAGCTTGCGAAGAACTTTTGGTAATGTTGCCGTAGATCGCTATACCTTTCTTAACCTCGGATATGTCACGCCCCCTTTGTGAAAGCATTTCTTTTAATATTTGGATCTTTCCAACATAAGTCTTTTGACTCATAGAGTGAGGGATCCATCCATCGCCATATGATGCTGCACGCTCCAACGACTTAAACCCACGGCCTCCAATCCAAATGGGTGAATTGAATGGCGGCTGAAAACAATATTGATCATCGGACATATTGCTTTTTGTTGTGGTTAAAAAGTTCATCTCCCTCAACTCAATCAATCTTTCGAGTTGCCGATTGAATCTCTCGCCTCGCATTTTATAGTCAACCCCAAGCAACTCATACTCTCTAGGGTGACTTCCTATCCCTACGCCTAAGATGGGAACTCGTCCACTTGCTGCACCAAGCGTCGCAAACTGCTTCGCAACAATAATCTCGGATCTAAGTGGAAGCTGCATTACGCAAGTGCCAACAGAAATATTTTTGGTCGCACTAGCTGCCAAGATGAGCGAATCGATAGCTTCGAAAACCGGTATGGGCCAAAGTATGTGATCAAGTGCCCATAGACATGACGCTCCACTTTCCTCAGCCAATCTAGCAAATAAAGCGATTTCATCAAAAGAGTTAATGCTATCTCGATACTGCAGGAACGTCGGCAACATTAATCCAACTTCTCCAACAGCTACACGGTCCCCCGCAATAGCTGAAACATTTGAATTAAGTTGTGATCCTTCACCTATTGCTGACACTCAACTATCCTACCATTACAAAATTGACTATCCCCAGATATTTTCCAGTCAATTGACTTCCATTATGGTTAGAACTCCAATACTACCCCTAACGACAACAGCGATAAATCCACCCTTGTACACGTTGCCGCCAGATTGAATGCAAGCATTTCCGCCTTTATCACTAACACGGCATCAAGTAAATCCCTATCTGAAGTTACACTCATTCTTCTCCTCGATACGACTGCATCCATATATGCCAATTTTCACGTATCAAATGCACCATCGTGATTATCCCGTAAAATCAAGACCAAGCCACTGCAGAAATAGATCTATCAGTATTTTTGACACCATTCCAAGTGAAAACAAATATCCTCAAATAGCCAAGGTTCAAAATACCCTAGCTAGCTTGACCATGTGGTTTGTTTTAAAATCTTCTACTGCGACTACGTCGCAATTTTAAACTAATTTTGACCAATTACGAAAGATAAATGGCTCAGCTGGCTAGCATTAATGACTCCCTAGATGGCAAATTTCCCCTGACGGTTGATCTCGACAGACTCCTCGCCCCTTTGAGGCTCGTTATGCGGCTTGCGCTGTCAACCCTCTCATTTCCTTAGTAGTGAATCGATATTTTCTCAACTTATGCAACGGAACTTCAAAGAACCAGTATGTTGTTTCAGCCAAAACCATAATTACTGCTAGCCTCAGAAAATAAAGTGGCCAAGGACCAAGATGGGTATTTAAAACGTTAACCTGCAATACTACTATCCAGTTCCAAATATACATAGGATAAGTTAGATTACCAAGGTGTACAAAAGGTCTATAACTTAGAAACTTGGCACGCTTGGAATTTGGCGTCAAAATCAAATATGGCATCATAAACAGAATAAATAAATCAGAAAGAGGAATAGCTGCAGTGCTGGCAAAGGCAGTCAGCCACTTTACGAAAATCATCATCAATATAGTTCCGATAAAACCTATCCAGGCTAAATAAGGCGCTGAGTTTCGATACCAATTTGGAATTTTCGACGAAAGCCTTCCAGTGGAGGCCAAAAGTGCGACAACGCATCCAACTAAAATCGAATCCAGCCTGGTGTCAAATGCATAATAAATTCTCTGAGGATCGTGGGTTACAAAGTAAATAATAACACGATAAATGCAAATCGCTATAGTAGCAAGCACAGTAAATTTGAGAAGCTTTTCCTTGTCTAGTTTATGGATAAACAAAATTACAAGTGGCGCCCAAAGGAAGTAAAATTGTTCTTCGACCGAAAGAGTCCACAATTGACCGAACACTGGAAAACCGTGTCCAAGACTAGTTATTGCCCAAATATCTTCAAAATAAAATACTGCAGCCAGAGTTGAATAAAGATAGCTATATACGTAATCACCCTGATGGGTAACAAGTCCATAAATCAATACGGCAATGCAAGCTACATAAAGTGCTGGCAACAATCTAAGGGCTCGTCGAGCATAAAACTTTTTCATACTTACTTTTCCGGTCTTATCGAACTCGGTAAGCATTGCCAACGTAATCAAATATCCGCTAATTGCCAACCAGCCATTTAAAGCAATCCAAAATCCAAAACGCCAATTTACGTCATTGTGAGCCACCAAAACGAGCAATGCTAAGGGAAACCTAACGGTTGTAAGTTCCGGCCTGTAGCGAAGTGAACGAACGTCCTCCCCTTCTACCGCATCATAAAACCTAGATGATTTTTTCTGGTCACTTATTTTCATAATTCTCTATGCCACAATACCTTACTGGTTCACCACATTCTCCAAATCAATAGTAAAACGAGCTGTCCTAACACTCGTCCAAATGCATTTAGAGGATTTATTTCTGATTACCTTCAATAGTTTTACAAGGGGATTAGCATTACTACTTTTATGGAGCATAAACTGTTAGGCCACGCATCTCCTTAACGGTATAACGATATTTTCGAAGCTTCTTTATTGGCACCTCAAAACTCCAATAAGTCATTTCTGAAAGAGCTAGAGAGACACCGACTAGAACTGCAAATCGAGCGAAATTGTTATTTAAATGAAATGACGGCATGATCACTACTATTACAATCCATTCCCATAAATAAACATCATATGTAATATTTCCAAGATGCACCAGCACCCTATTATTGAGCCTTTTGGCTAATCGCGAATCAGGAGTCATTACCAGATACGGAAGAATCAATATCCAACAAACATCAGTCAAGGATAGTGCATAAGTGCTCCCAAATACGCTGCCCCCTGGCACCGTGAAAAGCAACACCACAAATCCAATTAGACCTAGCATTGCAAGTTTTGCGGCCGATTTTGCATACCACCTAGGAATATTTGAATCAAAGTATCCTCTAGAAGCGAGCACGGCAACTATGCAACCAATCATAATTGCATCAAGTCGAGTGTCAAAAGCGTAATAAATTCTCTGAGGAGAGTGGGTAAGTTCAAATAAAACGACTCTGTATATACAGACAAAGAGTGTAATTCCAATAGCGGTCCATAGTAGAAATACTTTATTTTTCTTGTATAGAATTATTACCACTAAAGGTGCCCAAAGCAAATAAAACTGTTCTTCAATCGAAAGTGACCATAGTTGACTTACTACCCCATATCCGTGTCCAGAAGTTACGACTGACCAAATATCTGAATAGTAAAACACTGCTGCTAAGACACTATATAGGTAATTAAAAATGAAATTTGGTTTATGGGTTAACCAACCGTAGATAAGTGTGGCAGAGCATGCAAAATAAAGGCTTGGTAAAAGTCGGAACACCCTCCGAATGTAAAAATCTCTAATTGATATCTTCCCCGCTTTTTCTTTTTCAGTTAAGAATCCGAGGGTGATGAGATAACCGCTGATTGAAAACCAGCCGGTGAGCACAAGCCAAAATCCGAAACTCCATGAGGTAGAGTTATGTGCCGTAATAACAAAAACCATAAGTGGAAATCTGATGGCGCTCAAATCGGGGCGATATTTTAGGGAAGACACTCCTGCTCTGGCACCTGTATGCGCCAGAGCGTGTCTTGAATCTTTAGAATCATCGTTTTTCATATTTGCAAAGTGGAGTTCCCGTTAAGTGCTAAGCCAAACTATTTTTCCTAAACAGCACCGAAAGGAACTGATCTACATAATGCTGCCTGCATGCCAAGCTAAAATTTTAGCCGAATCACAGTAAATTTGCACTACGTTTCATTATATAAAGGCATGGACACGTGGTGAGGCACCGAAATTGCGAATATGGCTAAATTAAAAAACCCAGTCAGGTTGAAACCAGCTTCAAGTTATCTAGGATTGCTAATATTTTTCTTCAACATTTTCCCTACCTTTGTCAGAGATACCTTTACAGACTTCTAATCCCTTGATAGCCCATTTAGTTTTGTCAAGCCTTTCTATGTTTAAGACAATAAATTTGCATCAATCACAATAGGCACGTATCTGGATTGCAGGGTAGCTAAAACTAGCGCATCTGATGGCCTGCAACTGAGTCTTCTTGACCCCTTGGAACTAGAAATTATTAATTCGGCGCTATAGGATTTGCCGTCAAAATGACCAATAAATATAGATTCAAGACTTAGCTCCCATTCCTTGAGGACCATGTCGAGCAGTTGATGAGTGAAGGGTTTGGGCGTCTCAATATTAGAAAGTGCAATTGAGAGTGCGATCCCTTCATTAGTCCCTATTGAAAATGTCAATTCTCTCCTGGGTGCATCAACTTCTCGAAGAGTTACTTTAGGGTAAATATCGGGAAGCTCGACTTTTAAGCTTTCAATTTCAACTTGCACACCTTCTAATCCCCTCGATAGTTCGATATCTTGGTCGTCACCAGATCCAGTCATATTGAAACTGGGGGCAATTCTTCCCCCCTCCTCATTGGACTGTATTGGCCAGATACTCCTTGCAATCTACGCATTTCAATATTCAATACTAGACCAATGAGGGCAAAAAAGACCACCATTGCAGATCCCCCGTAACTCATGAACGGAAGTGGTATTCCTGTAATGGGCATAATACCTAGAGTCATTCCGATATTTTGAAAGGCTGAAAATGATATAACCCCGAGGGTGCCAGCTGCAACTGTTCGCCCATATTGGTCTCTGGCTAAAAGTATTGCTCGCATTAATCGCCACGCCAGTATCGAATAAAGGGCCACGACTGTAGCTGTCCCCAAAAAGCCCAATTGTTCACCAACTGCTGTAAAAATGAAGTCAGTCTGTTGCTCTGGGACAAAAGCCAAATTTGTTTGAGCACCACGTCCATACCCCTGACCAAGTAAGCCACCTGAGCCAATTGCATTTTCACTTTGCTGTAAATTGTAAACAGTGCCTGCAGGTGCATTTTTGGGGTGCAAAAAAGCTGTGAGCCTATCTACTTGATACTGTTTCAAAATCCCAAAATGCAAGACCACAAACACTCCGAATACCAAAAGTCCAAGAAGTAATAGGATATATCGAACTCTAAGTCCTGAGGCAACCAACATAACCAGAAGCGAGACTCCGATAATTATTGCCGTTCCAAGATCAGGCTGCATATAGACCAAAAGCATTGGTACTGACATAACAACCAAAATAAATATCAAGACTTTGATTCCTACACCATTGGCTTTGCTCAAAATATATGCACACAATAAGATGACAGCGATTAAAGCAAATTCGGAAGGCTGGATCTGAATCGGTCCAAACTGAAACCATCTTTGGCCGCCTAAAACATGCGTTCCAAGGTTGGACAGTACTCCCACCAGCATGAGAACTACACCTACATAGACAACTATCCCAAGTTCTTCAAAATGCCGGTAGTCAAAGAAAAGCAATACCAGCATTATTGAAATCCCCACTACTGCGAATCCAATTTGCCTAATCACGTAATGATCTGGAGTAACGCCCAGGTAGACATGCTGGGCGTTGGTGACCGAATAAACCATTGCAATGCCAATAACAGTTAACGAAACCGTTGAGGCAAGTAGTAAAATGTCTATGTGTCTAAGTACCTGCCAAACAGATTTCTTGTCACGATCTTGGAGCAAATTAGCCACATCAAAGACTACCTATTATGATCACTGGCACAACATCATCTCCCACTAACGGATGGCTATCGACCTTTTTCCATGCATTTGGGGCTTCTAATCAAAGGGCACAACTAATTCAGTCAGTTATAGCAAAACCGCTGGTAATACTGCTTATTTTAGTCGTAACATGGGTGATTTCAAGGCTTGGTAAAAAGATAATCCAGAAATTTGTTTCCTCTTTATTGAAACACTCCCAGGCCTCCCGGGCTGAAACCCTGTCAAGGCGAGTTGCGACTTTAGGACTGACAATTGCCCACCTTTTTAGTGCGGTTATTTGGTTTATAGGTACTTTGACCGCACTTGGAGTTCTCGGATTGAACCTAACACCTCTCCTGACGGGAGCGACAGTAATTGGTGCAACTTTGGCATTCGGAGCTCAAAACGTCGTTAAGGACTACTTAAGTGGGGTTTTCTTGATTACCGAAGATCAATTTGGTATTGGAGATACCATATCTGTATTAGACACTACTGGTGTCGTAGAGGCAGTTAGCTTGAGATCTACTGTTATTCGTGGAAATGACGGCATAAGGTGGCACATATCTAATGGTGATATCAGGAAACTAGGGAATCTCAGCCAAAAGAACGAGGCTAAGGCAACTTCTGATTGAAATACTTCTCAACAGATTTTTTCATAACGTCTATCGGGGCGATCTGGCCCACCCAGGTCTCAATAGCTACTGCACCTTGATGAATCAACATGCCAACTCCATTTATAGCTTTAGCACCATTAGAGGTTGCGATATTCATTAAAGGAGTAGTAAGTGGCGAGGTAATAATATCCACTACAACATGAGAATTGTTGATCAAATCGCGCCCAAAAGACCATGAAGAGTCATTCCCTATCATTCCAATTGGTGTGGTATTGACAATTAAAGAAGCACCGGCAATATCGTCAATACTCCCGAGATGTGCTATTTCGCCTCCTAGAAGGACTGCACACTTTGCATTTTCTGGTGATCTATTTATAATCGAAATAGAATTGGCCTTACATTCGCCCAGAGCACTGATTATCGCTCTGGCAGCACCGCCTGCCCCAAAGACAACTACATCTAATCCATTTGGGTCAACCCCAATTTCTTTGATAGAGCGGATAAATCCTTCTCCATCGGTATTGTCACCAATTAAAGCCTTGTCGCCCGAGATGTATTGATAGTCATTAGCTACCTCTACCTGGTCTCGATCTACCCAAATCAAAGAATTTACGGCCTGGAGTCTCTTGGCTCGATCGCTACAAGAAATAAGTGAGGCTAGTTTTGTTTTAAGGGGCATGGTCACAGAAAATCCGAGAATATTTGTCTTCGTGGCCACATTGAGAAAATCTTCTAGATCAGCTTCATGTAATGAAATAGCCAGCGAACAAGCGTCTATCCCAAGTGCCTCAAAGGCAGCATTTTGAAATATTGGAGACAGCGAATGCGCTATCGGAAATCCAATTACTCCTGCTAATCGGGTCTGGCCCGTGATCATTGAAAAGTCTTTGCCGTAGCCATCTAGTAAATCTTAACGGCATTAAGCTGCAGGCATTGATCCCAGGTCTACAGTAGCTAAATATTTGGTGGCCTCCTGGTAGGCTGCCTCGGCCATTGGGATCATGACATCAGCACGCATTAGATTTATGCCTTGTATCCTTGCCATCTTGGCACTAGGAAGAAAAAGATGAGTCTCAATTCCGGCTTTTTTAGCCAAAGTAAGTTCTTTCATCAGCATCTTCATTGGCCAATTTCTTAACACCTTATTTGGACCTGCCGGAGGATTGGCCGGGTCATAAGCCATCGGTGCAATTACAATTATGCGCTTGATTCCATTTTGAATAGCTAGGTCCATATGAGTTGTAGAACCAGCACCACCGTCAACAAGACTCATATCTCCGCATTTGACCGGTGGATATATCCCTGGTATTGCAGCTGAAGCCCTGACCGCCCTGTGGAGCGACATCTCTGGAATTGGATCTTTTCCAATTACCACTCTTTTCCCAGTTCGAAGATCTTGACTAACTAACCACAACTTATCCTCGGGCCACTTGCTCCCAAGGTCTCTTTCAAGTCTTGAAGCCCCTGATCCCATTTGCACTACTCCGCCAGGAAACATCTCCTGCATTTGCCTTGGAATTGGAGGAAGAGAAAATTTGCCAATACTTTGAAGCAATACAAATGCCGATCCAATACCGTGCCGTATCCCAGCGAGGGGTGTGTGGAATGTGGGAAACAGGACATTTGGGATACCTGGAGCTCCGCGTCTTAGCGGGGTTGAATTACCTTTAGCAGCTCCCAGTTTGGTTTACCTGAATAAAGTAGTGATCTGATCCTGTAGTTTTCAAAGTTGG
>JABEUL010000241.1 GCA_013044465.1 Acidimicrobiales bacterium | reverse complement strand
AGTTCTAACAACTCTTGGCAATCGAGACGAATCAAGAAAACTCGCATCTTCTATTATCAAAGCAAGACTTGGAGCTTGTGTTCAGATTTTCCCGATTGAATCCTTCTTTACTTGGGAGAAGAAGGCAGTTTCTCAGGATGAGTACTTGTTGGCAATTAAGACTAAGAGTTGCATATACGGATCCTTAGAGAACTTCATTAAGGAGAACCATTCTTATGAGGTCCCAGAAATTATTCGGATTTCCATTCAGGGTGGATTGGCTCAATACCTAGGCTTTATTGATGACGCTACGATATAATTCACCCGATGCACATTATGTCTCTCTAGAAAACGGTATTTACGAGTGATTTCTATTTCGCAAGTGAATTCTAAAGTCAAAGTTTGATTCTCTAGATTGAAGAATTCTTTTAAATTAGATGTTTCTAAGCGAAAAAATAGCAGCAGCGCTTGTGCCCTAATTTAAATGATTGATAGATTATGTTGCAACGAAGCGATAGGTGAGATAGGCGGTTGTAAAATGTTTAAAGCTAGGGCATCGATTGTTTTTAGGTTGTGTCGGATTTTGTGTTTGATGGGTGTGCTTTGTGCAGCCTGTAGTAGCGGAACCACGGCGAATTCAAATAATGGTGGTTCTTTGGTCAATACTGGACCTGGTGCGCCGCCACTTTCTTGGCTCCACGTTGTTGATCCCACAAACGGCGTGCCATATCTGGCAGATTCTAATGGCAGAAGAGTAATACTTAGGGGAGTAGCAGCAGTTGGATTGGAAGATGTTGCATATCCAAACGCCAACGGCAAACCGGCGATTTTCCCGGTCGACCCAAGTAGCTATGAGGGCAAATGTCCAAGCGCTACTCCTCTATATTCTCAACCTGCACTCTGCGAGGTGAACAGCAGTGCTTCTGAGTATTCTCAACCAACTACTCCCGGTTCCAACAATGATTTTGCAGAAATGAGAGCGTTGGGATTTAATCTTGTGAGATTGGTGCTTAATTGGAGTGAATTGGAACCAACACCCGGCCAGTATTCAACCAACTATTTGAATCGAGTGTCCCAAGTGGTGTCATGGGCCTCTCAACAGGGAATATATGTCATTTTGGATATGCATCAAGATCAATATTCAAGATACATTCTCCCCGAACCTGCCAATAAGGCATCCTCAACTTGTACTCCGTCAGGAGGATCTGATGGGGCACCTAAGTGGGCCGTCTTTACAGATGGAAAATCGGCTTGTTCGTTATTTGGTCAAAGTGCACTGAATCCTGCATCCTCGGCAGCATTTTACGAATTCTGGCACAACCACAAAGTAACTGGGCCAAATGGTCAGTCTCCTGGGTCTGGCCTTGAAGATCATTACATTGGGGCATTAGCATCTCTAGCCAAGAGGTTCTCATCTAACTCAGATGTTCTGGGTTATGAATTGATGAATGAGCCTCAGCCCGGATCAATCGCATCATTACCGATTGCTAACATCTATCAAGCCTCCAGTAATGATCTCTATCCATTTTACAAAAGGGCAATCGAAGCCCTAACCGGAGTTAGAGACTCGCTTCCAACCTGTCCCTTAAAATCCCCGACTGGGACCGATTGTGCCTATCCGCAGTTAGCAAACGTCAGTAAACAAGCAATTTTGTTTGAGCCAATGGCTTATCGAAATTTATTGGATTTCTCTCCTCAAGTAAGCACGACCTTTAGCTCCTATCGAAATCTTGTGTATGCGCCACATGTGTATACGCATGCCTTTACGGCGGATCAATTTATTGGATATACCCCTCAGAACTCTCCCTACCCACCTTCTTATACCTTTGGCTATCAAAGCGCTGATAGTGACGCTATTGCTATGCGTTCTGCTGTTTTGACTACAGAGTATGGAGCAGGCGCAAATACCGATAGCTATATTCTTTCAGGTGAAACTGCGGCTCAAGATGAAAGCGCAACAGGTGGAACACTTTGGGCTTGGAAGGGACTTTCTTCTAGTCAAGGGTCCTGTTGGTGTGTTAGGTGGCAGTATTCTTCTTATTCGACTACATCGGACGGCACTAATGGTTCAGGAAATCCCAGTTCAAAACCGAGTCCAAATGATATATTGATTTCATCCCGGGCAACTTATTTGGAAAGGATTTATCCTCGCTACATTGACGGGACTTTAAGTGCCTATGGATATGATCCCACGACAAAAAGTTTCGCCCTAGTAGTAACGGCGAGTAAAAAAATTACTCCGGGCAATTACGGTGATGATACCGAGATTTACATTCCATCGACTGTGGGGGCTAGTGCTTCGGTAAGTGGTTCGGCGAAATTGGACGGGAGCGTTTCTGAGCCAGATGGATCAAGACTTATATACGTTGTTCCAACTGGGGGAAGCTATATCGTCACTGTGGGTAGTAATGCGAGTGAACTTAGTGCGGTTGAGGCCGAGGCTAATTCTCCATTAACTCCAATTAGTGAGGTCCAAGCAAGAGGCCTCCTCCAATCCGCTTTAAATACCGCGCTGAACTCCAGTGTGGCCGCCATTAAGCAAAAAGCTCAGTTAGCCTCGGTTGTGGCCCAACTTGCCTTAGGATCTCAAAGTGACGATCCTAACCTCAAAAATTAGTCAACCTTCTTGATTATGAAAATATTCTCATTTAAGCAATACCAAAAACCCTAGAATCAGAGTAATTTCCCACAAATACTTTCGAAAGGGGATAGTTGAAGCGTGACATCAATTTGCTCATCAAAACTACTAGAATATTGCTGTGAGAACATAATAGTTTTTGCGCCAAATAATTCACCCCGGAGCCCGAATTTTGTATGCCCACACAAGAAATCCCATTGACTAGAGATCAGCAGCCCACTACCCAACGTTCTCCATCCCGACCTCTTCCAAGAGGCATTAGTGATTTGGATGGCGAATTAAGTAGTGATGATGACTCTTACTCCCGTAAATCAAGGTCGTCTGTATCAGGGACCTTTTACGATGACGACTTCGAATCTGACCTATATTCCACTCCAGTTTCGAAAAAGTCATATCAGAAGCCGAGGCACTCTGCTTCCACGAAAACAGTTTCAAGAAAGAGCAGTCCAGGTAGGAGTAAATTTGGTCGCTATAGGGCTAGGCGGAAGCTGGCCCTGTCAAAAAAGAAGTCATATCTTGGAAGGCACCCAATTTTCACGTGGTTGCTTGCTATTATCTTATTGATGACCCCTATTTGGTGGTCACTCGGTAATGCCCTTACCGATCCAACTCTCGGTACATCAATTCCTGGCAGGTTTGCGGAATGGGTGCGGGACCATGGGGGAAAGTCCATTGTGGTTTGGGCTGAAAATGAATGGTACCTACATAACCCTCCTCCAGTTGGAGGTAAGCCCCCGAATGGTGCAATACCACCTCCGTCAAAAACTTCGACAACAATATCTGCAAACCAAGCCTCTAAAGTTCTTCCCACGCCAAATGCAATCGTGCCATTTTCGCAAAATCCAGTTCCAGGCGAAGGACAGTGGCACCCTGTGGGCAGATACGTAAATGGCGTTCCGGCAATATACGAGGCTTTTCTTTCTCCAGACT
>JABEUL010000240.1 GCA_013044465.1 Acidimicrobiales bacterium | reverse complement strand
TTTTGGAAGTCGCGACCTAAGTTTTTCTCATAAAGTGCGCTGATCCAAGTGCCGACCGAATCAACTAGAGCAGGGTACTTAAAGCGCTCAAGAAGTGCTGGAAGATCTTCGGGATTGTCTCCGACCTCAACTGTGTCAAATGAAGCCGAGCGGGAGGCCCTGTGAGCTTTTATTCTTTCTTGGAATTTGGCTTCATCTGCCCAACTACTAGGAG
The DNA here is from genome assembly GCA_013044465.1 of Acidimicrobiales bacterium. Classification (GTDB taxonomy): domain Bacteria; phylum Actinomycetota; class Acidimicrobiia; order Acidimicrobiales; family JABEUL01; genus JABEUL01. Next base: position 5,225 of record JABEUL010000240.1, on the reverse strand, counting down.
CCGTGGCAAAGTAACCGACCCGACTATATCCAGCTAAAAGTCGTTCGGAAAAGTGAGATTTTCCAGACTTTGTGCCACCGACAACTAGCACCACGGACATGGCTACGCCTGCCTCTGGCTGGGGAAAGCCAGTAAATTCAAAAAGCTACAATTTTCGACGTCCACGCGTCACTTCTCCTAAATGCCGCTCAGGTCTCCAGGCTTCCGTCTCATCGTTTCTCCCGCCTTCCCGCCAATTTGGCCGTGGCATGTGGGATTTACTACTCGGATACTGTTGCGGGACAGCCCCGGATTCTCACCGGGTTCCCTGATCTACATAAAACACACTAGCGTCTAAGCATGGGTATGGTTGATTCGATAGTACTTTTAAATACTGGACATGGCAAAGGCAAGTCATCGGCTGCATTTGGGGTCATGGGAAGGGCATGGGCCAGAGGATGGAAGGTTGGAGTCATTCAATTCGTGAAAAGCGGAAAATGGAAAGTTGGCGAGCGCAAACTGGCTGAACACCTTGATATTGAGTGGCACACCCTAGGCGACGGTTTTACTTGGGAGTCAACCGATATGGATGAAACTGTGGCCAAGGGAAAACATGCATTTTTAGTGGCCAAGGAAAAGCTTTCGTCGGGAAACTATGACCTTCTGATCCTAGATGAACTCACTTATGCCGTTTCATATGGCTGGGTGCCTATTGAAGAAGTCATTGAGGCAATTTCTAATCGGGCTCCAAAGACTAATGTGGTCATAACAGGTCGAAATGCCCCAGAGGAACTAGTTGAAATTGCCGATACCGTTACAGAGATGAAAAAGATAAAACACGCTTATGATCAGGGAATACGAGCAAAAAAGGGAATAGAGTATTAAAAATGTACCTAGCACCCAGGGTAGTAATAGCCGCACTGGGATCGGGAGCCGGGAAAACTACCATTTCAACCGGTTTAATGGCCGCTTTTGTGGCGAAGGGATTAAAAGTGGCCAGTGCCAAAGTGGGGCCTGATTTCATCGACCCTTCCTACCACTCGTTAGCCACTTCTAAGCCCAGCTGCAACTTAGACCCATTCATCTCGGGGCCACAATACATAACCGAATTGGCCAAAAACGCTTCTAGAGACTGTGATCTTTTGATAATTGAAGGTGCGATGGGTCTTTTTGACGGCACAGAGCTTCAACGCGACCGTGATGAATTAAAAACTGACTTCGCCATTGGCCAGGTCCCATTAAGCTCAACTGCCCATGTGGCAAGTCTTACTAAGTCACCAGTCATATTGGTTGTAGATGCAAGGTCCATATCTTCAACCATTGCGCCTTTGGTTAAAGGAGTTTCAAAGTGGAGTGCTGAGGTAAACGTGGCAGGGATTATATTGAACCAAGTAGGTTCAGATACCCACGAATCGTCCCTTAGAAATGCCCTCTTGCCACTTAGGATTCCAGTAATTGGTGCCATCAAAAGGGATCCCGAAATGACTCTAAAAGATCGCCATTTAGGATTAGTTCCTGTAATTGAAAATCCTTCTGAGATTAAAGAGAAGATCTCTAGAATAAAAAACCATATTATTGGCTCTGTAGATCTGGGGGAATTAGAAGCAATAGCAAAGTCATCTGCACCTCTAAGAGTCCAGTCGACACCGATTCAATGGCCCCAAGGAGTAGCTAAAGTTGGCATTGGTTACGCTTTGGGCAAAGCGTTTTCATTTAACTATCCAGAGAACTTGGAGATGCTAACAAAGGCTGGTGCTGAACTAATTCCATTTGACCCGGCATCAGATGAGTCACTTCCAGAAAACTTATCTGGTTTAATATTCGGTGGCGGATTTCCCGAAGTTTACGCCAATGAGCTAGGTGAAAATGAACCCCTGAAAAGAGCCATAAAGACACTTGCTGAGGGTGGTATTCCAATTTGGGCTGAGTGTGGTGGCCTTTTATACCTTTCAAAGCGGCTTGATGACGTAGAGATGGTCGGAGCTATAAATTGTGAAAGCAGTTTTGGCAAGAAGTTAAATCTAGGCTATAGGAGGGTAAAACTTTTAAATGACTCTCCACTAGGAGCTAAAGATACGGTTTTTTTGGGCCACGAATTTCACTACAGCACATCCGATCCAGCCGGCCCAGGCACAAGTTCATTTGGGAGAAGTGGGATGTCTGTGACAGGCTTTGTCACACCCAGACTCTTTGCGAGCTTTTTACATCTCCACATTGGAACTACCCCATATATTGCCGAGCAGTTTGTAAAAAGTGCTAAAGCATATTTAGATAACGTGGAATAACGCTATGTCAGAGAACACATCAGATCGAATTGGCAAATTAATTGGGATTGGAGTAGGTCCGGGTGAACCAAAATATCTGACTGTTGAAGCAATACTAGCTTTAAAAGAGGCAGCTAGGGTGGTGGCACCGTGTGCAAATAACCTGGAAGTAGGAAGGGCCGAAGCTACGGTTTTGCGTGCAATTGAAGAGGGATACCTATCTGAAGTATCAATTGACAGGGTAATTATTCCAATGGATGGCAGTTCAACTAATGCATACAGAGACGCTGCGCAAAATATTGCCATTAGTTTGCGTGAAGGACTCGACGTGGCACTAATTACACTTGGGGATCCTCATCTCTACTCGACGTTTACTTCCTTTTCGGCTGAAATCAAAAAACTCATCCCATCTCTTATCATTGAAACTGTTCCAGGAATCATGGCTTTTCAGGCATTAGCATCAAGGTTTTCCCTGGTGCTTAGCGATCAAGAAGAAGCTCTTTATTTAGTCACAGCACACAATTCCAAGACAAAACTGTTAGAAGCTTTGGACACTGCCAACACTTCAGTAGTGATCTACAAAGGTGGTCGTGAGTTTCCGTCAATAATAGATGAGCTTAAAAAGAGGAATAGATTAAGTGAGTCCATTGCCGGTGAGAAACTTGGAATGGACGGTGAATTCTTGGGATCAGTGGATGCATTTGAGGGCCGAGATGTTGGTTACCTGGCTACGATGATTGTGCCGCCTGTGCGTCACGAAAATAAAGAAGAAAGTTAAAAAGTGGAAGAAAGTACCTTAATATCTTTTGTTGGGGCCGGGCCTGGTGCGAGTGATCTCATAACACTTCGTGGTGCTAAAAGGCTTGGTGAGGCAAATGTAATAATTTGGGCATCTTCACTTGTTCCTGAATCTCTCCTCGAACATAGATCGAAAAATGCTCAGGTTTATGACTCTGCCGGAATGACGCTTGAGGATGTTTTAAAAATATATGAATCTCATCAAAGTTCGCGAATAGTAAGGCTGCACTCAGGAGATCCTTCGATATATGGGGCAATGCAAGAACAGATTGACTGGTGCATTCAAAATGAAAGGGATTTTGAAATAGTCCCGGGTGTAACTTCTGTAAGTGCAAGTGCTGCAATATTGGGAAAGGAACTTACAATTCCAGGTCTCTCTCAGTCAGTTGTAATGACCCGCTTGGCCACTAGAACCAAAGCATCCATGCCAGAGACCGAAGACATTGCAACTTTTGCCTCAACCGGTGCCACTATGGCTGTTTTTCTTTCTGCAGCAAGACCCGTTGCACTGCAAGAAAAGCTTTTGAACCCGCCATCTATTTATGACCAGGACTCACCAGCTGCCGTAATCTACCGTGCCACTTGGCCTGATGAAAAATTTGTACTTACCTCAGTCGGCAAATTGGCTGAAACTATCAAAGACATGGGAGCCACGACTACAGTATTGGTCATAGTAGGAGATGTTTTATCTCAGATAAGTGAGAAGAGAAGCCATCTTTACAATCCCCAGTTCGCACACAGATATAGGAAGCGCTCCACTCCTGGAACTGTGGCAGGCGTGCCAACAGGCATCCCTGCAGGACAAGGTGTGAATGAGTCCTGAAACCCCTGTACCTTTTGAGCCTGAACTAAGCGAAGAAGTCGCTATGAGGCGGAAGGGTCTGAAAAAGGGCTGGACTACCGGCAGTTGCGCTGCAGCTGCGGCCAAGGCCGCTGCACTTAGTCTTGTCGAGGGAACAAGACCCAGCACTATTGCCATAACCCTCCCGTCATCCCAAATTGTTTCATTCCGTGTCGAAAAACCGGACTCTGACGACAGGATTGAAAAGGGACAACTTGGATCGGCAATGGTAGTGAAAGATGGCGGAGATGACCCTGACTGCACCCACGGAGCACATATTAATGTCCACGTGAGCCTAAATAGTACGGGCAAAACTGTCATTGCTGCAGGTCAGGGCTTAGGAGTAGTTACTCTGGCTGGACTTGGGATCCCGGTTGGTGAACCATCCATTACTAAGGTGCCCAGAAAGATGATCCTTGAAGAAGTTTCCTCGGTTTGTGACAAACCATTAGTCATAACAATTTCAGTACCAGCAGGAATTGAAATGGCCGAGAAAACAACTAATGAGAGGCTCGGCATAATAGGGGGGATCTCCATCTTGGGCACGACTGGAATAGTGAAACCCTTTTCAACCGCTGCATACAGAGCTTCAGTAGTCCAGCAGATTGACGTGGCAAGAGCTCAAGGTGTTAAAGAAATGTACCTAGTTACAGGTCACAGAAGTGAAAAAGCCGCCATGGCAAAGTTTGGGGAAGCAACTTCGGTGCAATTTGTCGAAGTCGGTGATTTCACAGGTGTTGCCCTCAAAAGATCGCGTGCTAAGGGGATGACTAAAGTCACAGTTGTTGCAATGGCCGGCAAAATATCAAAGCTCGCTGACGGCGTGATGATGACACATTTCCATCGTACAAATGTCAATACCAACTTGTTACTAGAAGCAGCAAAACAAACAGGTGCATCGGTCGTTATCGTTAATAGTGCAACCGAGACCAATACTGCACGCCACTTTGCCCAAACTTGTATCGAAGAGAACTTCAGGGATCCTCTTGAATGGCTGTGTAAGCGGGCAAAAGTCGCATGCGAAGCTTTTATCGGCCCCGAAATGGAAGTAGACGTCATCATGGTTGACTTCGAAGGTGAAGAGGTTATAGCAAGTGCCTGAGACTAATTATCCCGGCTCTGGCAAAAATCAAATAACAATAATTGGCATCTCCTCTGTCAAATTAGAAGATCTCGCATTAAATTTGAAAACAAAAATCCAAAGATGCGAGCTGATTGTGGGGGCGAAACGACTATTAGATAATCCATGGATTGTTTCGCTTGGAATTGCCAAGAAGTACTATGACGACAGCTTCGACGGCGCTATTGATGCAATTGCCAATTGCCCTGGACAAGTTGTAGTT
>JABEUL010000239.1 GCA_013044465.1 Acidimicrobiales bacterium | reverse complement strand
CACCTAAGGGACCGTCTTTGGCTCGACCGGGATCTACATGTATCCATTGGTGGTCTCCAGTGGCATCAGCAAATAGATTTACTTGCTCTTGGGTTACTTGGTGCCAATCACTTGAACCAACCTCTTGGCCCAATCGGCTTTTTAAATCATCTAATCCGGTAATAGTTACAATCTCTGCCATAGCTCAACATTAGTGGCAAATAACCTAGGCTCTAATTGAGCCACCTAAACCCATCCCAGTACCGGACTTGCCCCGAGGTATGTTCGCGATACCACCCAGGGGGGCTAATAGGCATTGAAAACTGTAGGTTCGCAGGCGTGGCCAGCACTTTTTTGCGCGTTGAGAACTGCCAGATTAGGGCTCCAAAGATGCTAGCGAAGACGATAATGAGGATCCATGTTGTCTTGTCGGTTCCACACATTTTGAAACGGTAGTCCTCAATACGTGCAACTTCTATGATTTTAAATATCATAAAGATGCCCGATCCGACCATGAGGGAAACATACATTAGCCAAAAGATTATAAATATAATCGGAAATACTACGGATCCTGAATTTGCAACTAACACTTACTTGAGCCTAGGCCATTTAGCTTTAGTGGAACCAGATTTTGACGTATTTTCGCGTATGGTCGTGTAGCAACAGCACCACCATGGCAATATCAAATGCAATTCCAATTATGTTGGTAGCAACAATGGAATAGACAAAAGCGCCGTAAGCCAAGAGAACAAAAATAGACACAGCTAAACCAACTGCCACCGACCAAGCCCATTTTTTGTCATTGGCCAAATAAATTGCAACTACTCCCTGGGCAACTGGAATGACAAAAAGTAGCAAAGCAAACACAAGTGGTATCCCAGTGCCAGTACTTATAAGATTTAAGACTCCAAATACAGCGTTTATATATGAGAACACTATTGCAATGGTAAGTGTTTGGGGATGGGAGTGATTTATCCAGTGCCTATTTCTCATTTAAATGTAATTCCACATCATTTCTTTGATAACTCTACTTTTGTCTTTCCAACATCTAGATTAGTCGCCGCCAACTGCCCGCATGCAGCAGCAATGTCATTTCCTCTCGTATCTCTTATAGTTGTGGCAACGCCGTTTGACTCAAGGTAGTTGGCAAAATCCATTATCCTCTCGCGATTTGATCCAACTACAAGGTACCCGGGAGTCGGGTTAAGGGGAATTAAGTTAACGTGTGCTCCAAGGGAAAGCGCAATGTTTGCTAATTTCTCTGCTTGGTCTATAGAGTCGTTGATTCCACTCATCATTGCCCATTCAAATGAGATCCTCCTCCTTGTTTTTGAAATGTAGTAATGACAAGCATCAATGAGCGAATCTAAGTCATAGCGACGAGAAATTGGCACCAATTCCGACCGAGTTTTATCATCGGCCCCATGTAACGAGATTGCAAGTTTCACCCCGACCTCTTCATCTGCGAGCTTTATGATTCCAGGAACTATCCCTACGGTTGACACCGTGATATGCCTGATACCTATCCCAATTGAGTTGTTAATTTTATCGATAGCCTTTATCAATTCGTCATAGTTAGCTAACGGCTCACCCATCCCCATAAATACAATGTTTGAGAGTCGACCGGACTGCGACCCGGCTTTCGGATTTTTGTCAGTATTTTGACACTCAATGTTTGCGGCCATTACTTGTTCCGCAATTTCACCAGCACTTAGATGGCGTTTGAACCCCATCTGTCCGGTTGCACAAAAAACACATTTCATTGCACACCCAGCTTGAGAAGATACACAGAGAGTGCTTCTGGATTTGTAATGCATCAGAACACTTTCAATTTTCGATCCGTCTCTGGTGGCGTATAAAAATTTGATAGTTCTGCCCCGATCTGTCTGCCAACGCTCGATTTCTTCGAGTTGTGTATTGAAACGAGAATCTTCCAACAGTTTTGATCTCAGAGCTTTCGGGAGAGTTGAAACATTTTCTATTCCAAGACTTGTTGAATAAATGGAATGCCAAATCTGATCTTGGCGGTATTTAGGCTCGCCAGTTAACGCATTTGCAATATCTTCTCGGCTTAGGTCATAGATTCCGATACTTTTCTCCACAGATCAAACTTACTAGTACTTGGGCAGCAGGTTTTTTTGATCCTTTTTTACAGATGCTAGCTATATTGGTTTTGCCCACTATCTCTGCATTGACCGAGTCCAAAAGACGCATCTCAATCCAGAGTAAAAACTAGCTAGCCAACAAATCGATTTATTGCGAATCAACCGACTTCACAGCTGTGTCTGGTCCAAACATCTTGCATGCCCAATTTTGGCGAATATTAGGTAAATCTAATTAAATTCTGTATTTTCAAGCAAATCTAACCATTATCCTTGTTTGTATGCCGGATTTGGTTCACCACAGAGATATTCAGGGCGGGGTAGCCAGAGCCGGGGTATTTGGGGCCAGTGACGGACTAGTAACTAATGTCTCTTTGATCTTAGGTGTAGCTGGAGCTAACCCAGGGGTTGGGATTGTGAGACTTGCCGGACTTGCCGGACTTGTAGCCGGAGCTTTTTCAATGGCTGCAGGTGAGTATGTGTCCATGAAAGCCCAATCCGAGCTTTTTGAAAGAGAACTTGCCCTAGAAAGAAGAGAATTGGAGCTTCATCCTGAAGGGGAGCGCAAAGAGCTAGCTCACATATATGAAAGTCGGGGCGTGGACCCAGCCCTTGCTCATCAGATGGCTCATGCAATGATGAAAGACACAGACATGGCACTTGAAGTGCATGCCAGAGAGGAACTGGGAATAGATCCTCAGAACTTGGGATCACCCTGGAAAGCAGCCTTTTCATCTTTTGTCGCATTTTCAGTAGGGGCGCTGCTTCCTTTGATTCCTTGGTTTTTCATGCACGGCACTAATGCCGTTATGACGTCGGTCATTATTGGGGCGCTCGCCTCATTTAGTATTGGTGCTGCCCTATCCACTTTTACTGGAAAGTCACTTATTTTTTCTGCGCTTAGGCAGGTTGGAATCTCTGCAAT
>JABEUL010000238.1 GCA_013044465.1 Acidimicrobiales bacterium | reverse complement strand
CAACTACCTTAAGTGACGAAAGGTCAGCTCCAAAAAGAAAACCTCGCACGTGTGCGGCAAATGCACCCAGTGCGTCTCTTTCTTCAACTAAATCTTGATTTCCAATGATTTCATCACCGGAATCAAGTATCTTTATCGCTTCATCTCGAATTGAGAATAAACCAGTCTCTTCACCAATAGGAGCAGCTTTAGCTCCGCAAAGTTTTATTCCGTTGTATTCCTTGGGATTATGAGAAGCTGTAAACATAGCACCGGGCATATTGAGCGCGCCAGATGCAAAATAGAGCATGTCAGTTGAGCCTAAGCCCAGAAAAACTACTTTCACTCCTTGTGAAGTAACTCCTTCCCCAAATGCCTCACATAACTCCACCCCACTTAGTCGCATATCCCGGGCCACAACTATTGAAGGTGCCCCGAAGTGTTTCGCCACGCTTACCCCGATCGCCCTACACATATCTGCATCTAGCTCACCTGGAGCTAGGCCTCTTATGTCATAGGCTTTAAACACTTTATGAAACTTTTCCGAAACTGGCATACGGTGGAAAATCTTAGTGTAACTAAAGGTATGGAAGTCGCCAAATCCCTCTTGTGAGTCATCCAAATAATCCGGGACACTTGCCCGATTCGCTCTTCCTAGGTTCCTCTTATAGGGCTTAAGAATAGCCAAAAACCAAAGTCCAACAAACCCAAATCCAGCAATGATCGCCCCAATCCAATCGTAATTTGAGGTTCCATAGTAAAGGGTCACATCGTTTGAAGTGGGAACAACTACCATTTCATTTGGTGAAGCTCTATAGGGCCCAGTGGCCCCAATTACTTTCCAATTGGGAAAGAAGGAGATTTTAACCAGCACGGGTACTCCAACTTTTGAAACATGAAAACTAATGGAATCTGAAGACGAATTAATGTCTGTTACGGTTGTACTGGGCTCTTTTAAAGTTTGAGATTCAACGTTGCCAGGCTCTACACGCTTCCAATTGCTTGGTCCACTTCCAACCAGCTCGACAGGCCAATAAATTGGATTTTGATACCAGTTCAAAACAGCTGTTACCCAAGGTTCAAGCGTGGGTGGATGAGGTGGAGGCATATGTGAAATTACGGCAGGTTGCTCGCTCAAAGGTTGCACCAATGAGGAGTTCGCTACCACAAACACATGCCAGGTTATATAGGTGGGAGTGCCTCCTGGTGCAGCAGTGTTCCAAGGCCCAGAGGTCGCAATTAGGCTGAGGGAAGGATCTAGCGATGCCTCTTGGTAAATCAATTGGGACGAAGTCATAAAATATCTCACTCCCATCAAAGAAAGATGATCGACTCCCAGCGGAACATTTGGCGTGTTGTAGTCGTAGGGTAATCCACTCATTGCATAGTCAGGGGCGGCAGACATTTCTGACTGATTTATGAAATGAAACGGAGTCGTGGCAGAGGACTCGAAAAATAACCCTTCTTCTGAATCTATACAACCTTGAGTGAAATACGGTAACAAGTAAGGAGCCATCGGAGAGCCAAAACGATCAAGGTCGCTCGAGTACTCCCAATATGCTCTGCCGCACCCATATTTTTTCCCCACGCTAGCCATCATGTTCATAAAGGCTTTGTACTCAGGGTAGCCAGACTTTGCTTGGTATCCACTGAAATTATAAGCCACCCAAGATGGCGCATAGTTAACTGTGACGCGCTTTTGGATTGCATTTAATGGACCAACTTTGCCGTATGGCACAATAGACAACGTCAATGGGACTGTAGTGAGTATTGTAAAAACCACTCCAGAAGATGCATTCCACCACTTGTTGATGCTGACTGTGAAATAACCTATCTGGCGATAATAAGAACGAGAGATTTCCCCTACTAGCTTTCCCATTTCAAATGCCCCAATCGCTGCCATCATATATATGGCAAGTGAATAAAGTGGAAGCATTCTTGGGTTGTAAAGCTTGGAATTTCGAGTTAAAGCGACAAAGGCAACAGAAGTGACTAGACCTAATATGGCGAACCATAAAGTCATTGGACGCTTCTTGTAAAGAATTACCGCCGCTACAACTCCAGTTGCACCAAAACAGAGTTCTCCATTGACATTGAAAACCAAAGCAACACCTAAGCCTGTTAATACGGCAATTGCAGCAATGTAGAATTTTTCGGCAAATAGAGAAGCAATAGCTCCAAGAAAAATCAACCAAAATACCCACAGGTAACTGCCGGGAAAAAGATTTTGTATATATGCAGTTACCTTTGAGTAGCCCATATTTGTGCTGTATGAGAGATCGCCGGCAAATGGCACTGCCCAAAGAGCTGTAATTGCAAATCCCACCACAATAATCACCGAAGTCTTCATTAACCTCGTCCAAGTGACAAGGACTCCGCCTCTCCTATATAGGATGGCTATTAAAATTGCGCCGCCGATTGCCAAGAATCCACCCAACAAGTGGCTTGCAAGTGTGAGACCGAATAGCAACGCAGCTGATCTTGCTCCCCGACCGGTTTTGATCCATTTGAGCAGTCTGGAAAAGAAAAAAAATGAAAATGCCAGAGACAGAGAAAATGAGTACTCTCCCGCCATGGTTGAAAAGATATTACCCCCATCGATAGTGTAGGCATAATTAAAGAGATATGAAAGTGATCCAATGGCAAGCATTCCAGGTAATGGAAGGGGCGCTCCAAATGATCTAGCAAAACACCAGAGGCTAATTGGAAGCAAAAGAGTTCCTAGGACAACAATTATTTTAAAAGAGACTACATAAGGAATCACAAAACTAAGTAGAGCAATTAAAAGACTAGGAATTGGAAAATAAAAGACATTAAGAGGCCATCCGTTATACCAATCCGGGCTCCAACCTGTCACTCGACCTTGAGGGAGAAGATGGTTCATTAAGTACCAAGGGACCTCTAAGTGACCGCCGTAGTCACCGCCGGTCGGGATGGAAGATGAGAAAATTAGATCGGGTCTTACCTGCCAGAATAAAAACAAGAATGCGCCAATCAAGAAAATTACATCGAAGTATTCCAAAGGTCCACCTTTGGGCACAAAGAGAGTTCTTAATTTGATTGAACTCTTATTCTCTCGCATTTCTTTTAATTGATTTGGCTCTATCGCCGCGTCATCCACAGTATTCAAACAGATCTTCCGCTCTTATTCGACCCAAGTAAGCCAAAGCTTTTATTTAGCCACTAGACAACAATAGCCCCTTGAACAATTAAAAATGATGCACTGATGCAAATCTAATGGTACTTCCAAAGCCAGAAAACTGTAACGGCATTGAATCCAGCATGAGTAAACATCGAGGTTGCCAATCGACCGGTTTTAGTCACCATATAACCAAGGACCAGGCCCAAAATGATGAGACCTGGGAGTTGCAACAACTCGAAATGAACGAGGCCAAATACCACGGCTGAGATTGAAATACTAAGCCATTTTGTTGCTTTTTGACCAAATCCTCTCTTCAGTGAAGTTTTAAGAGAAGAAAGAAGTAGACCCCGGAAAAAGAGTTCCTCCACAAATGGGGCACAGATGCAAATTAATATCGCAAGTGCCAAAAATGTTACTCCATGCCCCGAACCGGTAAGTTGCTTGGCGGGAGTGCTTAAATTCTGCTTAAGGGAGGGAACTAGGTGGTAAAAAGGGAGATAAATGAGCCACCCGGCAACAACTTGGCAGGCAACTCCAATTGAAAGGCCAAGAGGGACATCAATGAGTTTTACCCTTAGACCAAGATCTTTGACCAAACTTCCCGTCCCTCTGAAACGAGAGGCTAAAACTACGGTTCCTACCAGTCCGACCCAAAAGCCAAAAAATCCCGAAACTTCTTCCCCAAAGGGATAAGCAGTATTTGGAGCTGCCACTTTGCCCCCCGATACTGAAGCCCAGATCGCAACGGCCACTGATTCGAGCACTATTGCCACCACTAAACCTAGTGCTACATCGAAAAGGCTCCACTTGATTTCGTTTTCATTTTCACCATTCATTCTTCTCGGCACGATAGTTGAAAAATACCCCCCTCGGTGACATCTTTACCCGGTGTGCACACAGTGCTAGTCAAAAAGCCTACGATATGTGTTGTGGATTCTTTCCCTCAACCAGGAAATGCAGGTCAAGACGGTACAAACAAGTCGAAGAAGCCAGATGTCGGCCGAATCGTTGCTTTTGCACTTTTGACCGCCGTAGTCATTGCACTGTTTGTAGTGCCCTCTTTAGTTTCGCGCCCTTCAGCCTCGGCTGTCACTAATTACACGCAGTTTATGAAAGATGTGACAAAACACCAGGTATCTACTGCTGTGATAAATTCATCAACTGGAGAAGTTAGCGGAAAACTAACCAATGGGAAGACTTATAATTTCACAGGTCCCCTTCCCCCGATTCCCCAGGATCAAATAACGCTTCGCGACAGCTCGGTCGCAGTTACATACTCTGCACCGTCTGCCTCCATATTTTCCTACATTTGGAATATTCTCTTAATTTTGCTTCTTGTCGGAGGCATAGTCTTTATGTATAGGGCAGCAAAGGGTCAAATGGCCTCTGTTATGTCAGTTGGGCGCTCCAAGGCCAAACTATATACATCAGAGCGGCCTAAGACTACTTTTGCCGATGTAGCAGGTTATACAGGGGTTAAGTTGGAGATCTCCGAGGTTGTGGATTTTCTAAAAGCTCCTGCTAGATATCGTGATATTGGCGCACGAATTCCAAGGGGAATTCTCTTAGTTGGTCCTCCTGGAACAGGTAAGACTCTGCTTGCTCGGGCAGTAGCGGGTGAAGCTGGAGTGCCATTTTTATCTGTATCGGGATCTGATTTTATGGAGATGTTTGTAGGAGTCGGAGCCTCCCGGGTAAGGGATCTTTTCCAGACTGCAAGAAAACAAGCTCCGTCAATAGTTTTCATTGACGAAATTGACTCTATTGGCCGAAAAAGAGGTGCTGGGTTTGGAGGAGGACACGACGAGAGAGAGCAAACACTAAATCAACTGCTCTCTGAAATGGACGGATTTGACGCATCTGAGGGTGTGATTATGATGGCCGCCACTAACCGACCCGACATATTAGACCTGGCACTGCTTCGACCTGGACGCTTCGACAGGCAGATTGTCGTGCCACTTCCCGATCTTGAGGAGCGACTGCCAATCCTTGCGGTTCACTGCAAAGACATACGCCTCTCCCCGGAAGTTAACCTCGAACTGGTCGCCAGGGGCACGCCTGGTCTAAGTGGAGCCGATCTCGCCAACTTGGTCAATGAGGCTGCACTTCATGCGGTGAGACGAAATTCAGCTGTTATTGAGATGGCAGATTTTGAAGCTGCGAGGGATCGTGAACTTATGGGACAGAGGCGAGAAAGTACGGTCCTAAGCGAACAGGAAAAAGAGAGAGTTGCTTATCACGAAGCTGGGCATGCAGTTCTGGCTTATGTGTTAGCTGACGCCGATCCATTACACAAAGTCACGATTCTCCCAACTGGAATGGCTCTCGGGGTGACTCAGCAACTCCCCATGGAAGAGAGACACATTTATTCAAAAAAGATCATCGAAGATCGACTTGCAGTGCGGATGGGAGGAAGGGTAGCTGAGCTTTTGATATACGGGGACCTTTCCACCGGAGCTTCAAATGACCTTCAAGGCAATACCGAATTGGCCAAAAAGATGGTTAAGGAGTGGGGATTTTCATCCAGGCTCGGACCGATGGCTTGGGGAAACGAGTCACCAGCATTTTTGGGGGATGAACTCATGCATTCCAGGGACTTTTCTGAGGCAACCGGCACGGTTATCGATGAAGAGATTGCAAGAATACTTCAAGAGCAAGAAGATAGAGCATATGATTTGCTTTCCCAACACAAGGGAGGACTTATTGCCGTCACCAGTGAACTTTTGAAGAGGGAAACAATTTCAGGTGAAGAGGTGGGCAAGTTAATTGACGATGCCTTCGGCGGTCCAGTTCACACCGGTCAAGCTGCCTTGGTTCCCCACTTTACACCTCAAGGCGGATCTCTCACGCCTTCAAGTGATGACACTGTGGCTGCAACTTCTAGGATGGTTTATCCTAAAGCTGATGACAAAGCGAGTTCAGATTAGGGTTCGTAATTAATGCCTTGAAACCTCTCTAGGTTTCCATATGGGTCGCTCATATCTCCTTCGGCGATTATGGGTCCACTCGCATGAACTATATATCCAACCGATTGTGAACTGTTAAAGGAAATACTCAATACTTTCACCGACTCGGGCTGGATTACCACATGGATATTTTTTCCCGCTGAAGGTTGACTAGACAGTAGCAAGACCGAGGCAGTTTCAGTTTTGGAGCTTGGATTGAGCAAAGTTAGCACTCCTTGACCGGCCAATTGATAGAAGGTACTCGCACCTAATGCCGTGTTAGTTCCAAAAGGAAGGGCAAAAGCACACTGGGTTTCATATGAATTACTAATAGTCCTAAAGGCAGTTACCGCCGCATTACTTTTCACCAAATAACCGTGAGGTGAACCTCCAAAGCTTGAAGCAAAAGTTGACGAGCTCACCACCCAGCTTGACTGGGATGCAACAACAGCAGTAATTGGAGTAGCTACAAGACCAGAGGTTAGAAGTGGTATAAGTGAAACATTCGCTGCAGTTTCTCCTGCATTTACCACTGTAATACTTTCAGTTTCCCCTACAAGACTCTCAGAAGCGGAAATTATTATGTTATTACCAACCGATGGACTGCCGACCGAAATTGTAGTAACTCCAGTTGAAACATCTGCCATTGCAGCAACTATATTTGGCGAACCTTGCATTGCCGAGACACTTACCGCGCTTATACTCTCATCTGGCGCCGCTATTGACAAGTTCTCGAGTAGCGTGGAGTCCCGGGCAACTACAAGTCCTTGAATGGATGGGGGTTGAAGGAAGCCATTTGTACTAAAAATCGAAATGTTCGCGACCGCAGTGCTCGGACCAGGATTTGAAATTGCCAAGTAATACTGACTAGTAGTATTAGTCGATCCACCCGGAAGCGTTAAAGTTTGGGCACCCATGGGGGCACATCCTGAGGTAATCCATCCAGTTGCGATGTGCTCAGCCAAACTCACCACTACTCCCCCACTCGATAGGTTCACTTCAACCATTTCAGCTGCTTGACTAGCTCGTTGAACAATGTCTGCTACTTGGAATGACTTCTTTGGAAGAGTAAATACGGAGCGCAACGTTTTCCCACTTGGCAATACAATGTCAAAATAGCCACTTACACTTTTATCTAACGGATTATTAAGCAGAATATCTTGGTAATCAATCCCATTTAGCGCTCCACCGAATCCTTCGCAATACCAAGTAGCACTTGATGCCCCTCCGTCAAGTGCGTAGCTTGGGTATAGCACTCTAGAGGTAGTTCCCTGTGAGGAGAGTTTAAAATTCAGATGACTTGTTATAAAAATGGAAGCCAAAACTAAAACAACAATAGTCATAATTGGCCACCATGAAACTGAATTCGACTCTCCGGAAATCTTGACTCCACTCTTCATAAATCACCTTTGGCCGAATTGCTGGGCCGCCAGATAATTGCAACTATGCAAATTATGAACCAGATAATTGCCGAATAAATACCGCCCAATTCAGATAACCATGTCGGTGATAGCGCGACTTCACCTTTTGATCCTTTGAGAAAGAACACTTCTGTCAATGCCCCATTTTGGCCAGGGATAACGTACCTTGAACTCGATCCATTTACTTTCCAATTGCCTGACGTAGCTTCTAAAGCTATATTCCCGGTCACATTTTTGAAGCTAAATGGACCCATTGGATCACTTCCCGGGATAGGACCAACATAGATAACCGAAGAAGGACTTCCCCTTGACGATTCAATTTTCACAACCTGTCGGATTGGATTTGCCTGGGGGGCTTCAAAAACTCTAATTGAACCAACGGTTGGAATGGATAATAAATCACTTTGCATTCCCAAATTATTAGCGAGAGTTCCAGAAAGCGAACTTCTCGAATCCGTAATGACTATCCACCTTATTCCTAGGCTCGACAGCACACTACCCATCTGTGTGCTTAGGCCATTCAATAAAGAACTCACCGCCACTACGTAAGGAGCCAATGCAGATGAAGATAAAAGTGGTTGGCTGTCTTCAATAGTTCCGATTCCGTCAGATGTGACTGAAAGGGCTAATTCGTTGTGAATAACTACTGGAGCTCCTGGCAAATTACTTGGCGCCCCAAGCCAAAGGACTCTGGAGCCTCCTGGCGATGGCGACAAGACCGAAGGAGGAAGCCAAGTTGAATAGTAAATATTTTTGTTGTTAAAACTTCCGTTTCGACTCGCGTAGAGAAGAGGACCCATCATAGCAATTAACACACCAACGCAAAATACCAGTAAAATTTGGCGCCAGCCAAGTCTATGGCTCGGAAGATCCTTCAAAAATGCTAGAGCACTGGAAGCTACTATTAAGCAAAAACCAGTTAGTGCGATAGATCCAATCACCGTAGGATCTGCCAACGCCCCGCCAAATATTCCCTGATTTTGCATCAAACCAATCAGCCACATTGATGCAACAATTATCCACCCAATTTCCAATACCACGAGCCTCTTTCTCCGAGCTACAAAGATAGGAAGCACACTAGCCAACACCGCCACGAAGGTCATCCACTTCACACCCACCTGACTTGGCCCAAATGTGACAATGTCAATCAATGAAAGTTTGCCAACAAAAACTTTATTTCCCCCCACAAGGCTTCCGTTGTCAATTGCTCTAATTACTTCAAATGACCATGGGAGAAGCAAAATTAAAGCTCCAATTGTTGTCGAAAGTAAATAGCATAGCGAGCGAAGTCCAGATTGTAACGAAAATCTAAAAGCTATCCAAATTGCAAGTGGTATAGAGATCATTGGAATTAACAGCAGCAGCGATGGACAGATCGAGGATCCAATTGCAACAACTATTACGCCTCCAGTCAATTTCTTAAACGGGGCATTCCGACTCAACTTAGTCTCACTGGACATGAATTCTAAAAACTTTGTCATGAAATACAAAAGCCATGAAAAAGTAAAAAATGCCGCAAGTCCAGAAATTGAATTTTTGGAAAAATCATTCCATAAAAATGGAAATCCCAATACTGACAGTATTAAAGCTACTCGAAAGGCATTCTTTTCTCGATTGGCCGTCAAACCAAAGAAATAAGAACACAGTTTGGCTATTGCAACTAAACCTGCAAGAGGGAGCGCAAATACTACCAAGGTCCTGACAAGACTTGTAGATCCTCCAAAAATAAAACCGCCAATGGAGAGAAAAAGCATATATGGCGACTGAGGGTATTGTGAACCCAAACCTTCTGGGTAGTAACCACTGAAGTAACTATGCCACATCTCACTAGGTGAAACCATCGCCCCAAACTGACCTGTACTTTCAAAGCCAGTGAAAATATTTCGTCCTCCAATTATTAGGACTAGCAGCAAAAAGACCATGGAAATACTTAGCAAAGAATTAAATTGAGTTGCCATTTGAGCAACTCGGCTCGCACTTAGCACCCTTGCCAGTCTTTCGGAACCTGAACTCTCCAGCTTTGTAAATTCCCGATCCTTAATTTTCCTAATATGCTGGGTTTTTTTTCGAGCTTCAAATAGGGATTTGTGTTTAGAGATATTCCAAGACCAAGCCTTAACTACCTCAATTGCCCGAGTTCTCTTCCCGCCGAAAGTAGCTCCAATTACTTCAAGAATCGAAAGTATAACAAGCCCACTTAGCGTAGTAAAGAGCCTCCAGGGCGAATAGGATTTTATAACAAGTCGTATTTCGCTGCGCCTTAGAAGCAAGAAACCACTTGGAGCTATCAAAGTATCTGAGTTTTTCTTGCTTTTTTCCTTCGGCATTTCGCGACACCCTGAGGACAGTGCAAGTCTATGTAGAACTTTGGCTCCGGGAGCCACATAAACATGCGAACCAGCCAGTCTTGCTCGCCAGCAAAAATCGATGTCCTCTCCAAAGTAAGTGATTTCATCATCAAAACCACCCAGCTGCTCAAAAAGGTCCGCACGAACCAGCATGAAACCACCTGGCACGGCAGCAACCTCTCGACTTCCGTCGTGCTGGCCTTGGTCTCTTTCATTTGGCTCAGTCCTCGGGACTACTACTGCGGCTCTATCGGTTCCTAGCCCAACTGAAAGAAGAATTGAAGGATCATCCCAGTTGACATATTTTGGTCCCACCACGCCTGCATTTGATTTATAGGCTTCCACCAGCAACTGCCTAGTTGCGTCACTTTCAGGTGAAATGTCGTCATGACAGAATAGGTAATGAGTCGCCCCTTTTACCAAGTTAATTACTTCGTTTGCCTTATTCCCATATCCTCCTTGTTGGGGTATGCGCTTGTAGTGGGCCCCCGGAAGGATGCCCATTACAATATCTTCAACACCGCCCGTGGATGAGTCAAGTACTAAAAATGAAAGTCCTTCAACATCCTGGGATGCCAGAGAATTCAACGTTGACT
Source organism: Acidimicrobiales bacterium (assembly GCA_013044465.1). Lineage (GTDB taxonomy): Bacteria > Actinomycetota > Acidimicrobiia > Acidimicrobiales > JABEUL01 > JABEUL01. The sequence goes on along the minus strand of JABEUL010000238.1, from coordinate 294 downwards.
CTAACCAATCTTGGAAATCCGAGACCACAATTACCGCAACTACTGCTGGCAGATCACTACTCATGCAAACCTAAAGGCTAGTCCGTGAGAACGCTGGGATTAACCAAAACAATAAATAAAATCTCAATAGTTCCCCGAAATAATCCTTATGGTTGCCCGTTTTGCATTTAAAGTTCACTCTTTTGGTCCACTTTACATTTTTCCTGTTCAGAGCGGTTTAGCATCATGAGATACCTGTAATCTGATATTATTTTTAAATTAGTGCTTGCAAAAGTTTGCACTTAGGTATAATAT
>JABEUL010000237.1 GCA_013044465.1 Acidimicrobiales bacterium | reverse complement strand
TTCGTGATGTCATAATCCTCGTGTACGCCTTTGCCGACGGTTCGGTCCAATCGAAGATGCAAACTTTGCCCAGGTACAACCTCGCCACTTCCATCGATCAGTGGAGAGTTGGTGAATTCAAAACGCGCCGAGTGATGTCCAGCAGCCGCTCCGTTAAGAAGAACAGGACGTTCGCCGCCGAGCTTGAGCCGATAGCCCGAGACAAAGCGAGTATCGGATGCGAAGTAGCCCTGTTCCTTTGTGCTCGACATCTCACCCGAAAACTCACAAATGGCTACCTCGTCGTCGAAGTGTGTGGACACCACCGCCTCCCCAACAGATACCTCCATACGGCCTCCTCGTATTATTCAGAGAGACGTGGACCACAAACGATCGATGTTCTCCCCACAGATCATAATCCCATCTTCGGCAGTATATGAAAATCCGAAGTTTTGAGGAAGTCGTAGTTAATACAGTTAGTGAGCATGGGCTTGTCTGGTGTCAAAATATGTAGTCCTTGCGTACACTGTCACCAGCTACATACAAGGGACCACCCTGTTCCATCAATTGGCTTGCTAACTTTATCGTTTTACATTTTCATCCATTTTGTCAATCTGAATATATTATCCTGAATGCTTTGATCGGTTCGGAGGCGTCTACAACAGTGTCGGTTAGTGGATCTCCAGAGCGGCAGTTTTCGAGCCTTACAAGCGTCTGGAACTTTTTCCCTCGCTATTTGCATCGGGTGCGCTAACGAGGCCCAATAGAACTTGTGTCCAACTGTGATCATCGAGGTCTCGGATTAGCCCGTGAGGGATGCTTGCCTGAACAAGAGACAGCCTACCAAACCAATAATCCAATTGCCTATCCTCTGGGTGTCTACATTTCTATTTTCTTTGTGGTGGTTTCTCCATCGAATTGGACTAAAGGGTCAACGGTGAGAAAGATAATCTGTCCGAGTGACCATTATCGACTCAAGGCTTACTGCGAGCAATTACATGTTGAAATTCCGAATAATATTTCAGCCACTGAGAAGCATCATTTTCCGTAGCGTCTGACCTCTCAATTTCACACCACTCTCGTCATCAATAGTTGCAATTTCCTACCCGCTCCATTTCCTCCTGTCCCCACACAAAAAAACGGCCTTCCTCTGCTGCTTCTCCAAAAACCCACTTTTTTCTTACACAATTGGCATTCGAGGCCAAACTAGGAATTATTGCATAAAAGTTGAGTCAGAGGCACTCAACTTTTAATGCATGCACTTTTTGTTTTTTCTAGTCCAAAGCTGCGCTTGATTTTAGAGTTAGCGACAGTTTTTATGGAAAAAATGGTAGGCAACCTCTGTCAGCTAAGTGACTCGTGGAGGTAGATACCAATACCTAATTGACTCTGTTTTAGGAGAAGATGTAGTACCGGTATCTACAATGTCACCGGCCACATGTCCCATAGATGTCACTTGTTGGCGCTGGCACCTGAAACTGGATCAAAATTGAATGTATCCGGTTCTTCAAATTGGTGCATTTGTGGACTAGGAGGATTCGGTAGCGACTGAGTTCCCTCAGGTTATGGATCTCAATACTTGGTGGCCAGATCTCAGGAACGATATCCATAAATGAGAGTTCAGCAAGTACGCGGGCGTCAATTTTGTCCGTTTTGCAAGTGAACGGGGCTAGTCTTTTCGCTTTTCTCGTATCTGCCATTTTCACATCCCAGCCCTCATTTTCTAAGTAGTCATGGATGAAGCGAGCTCCTGACTTCGATTCAATGACCGCTTTGACTTCAAAACCTAGGAGCTTGCCAACAAGGGCATCAAGACCTAAAGGATTCGGCGTGACGAATGATTCGACTAAAGATCTATCCTTCCTCAGAAAATGCGAAATATCAAGTTTCTTGCAGCTCAATTCGAGTCCAACTTATACAATCATGTTGTTACTTCCTTGGGATAATTTGTTCTAATTCCTTCAGGCTACCGCCCGAAGGTGCATCTGCCCCTTAAATCCGTACAAATTACTTATGCTACTTTCTGCTTCGCATGATCTGTAAGTTGTTGTTCAAATTTGATTAGTGAAATGTATTAATTGAGTTACGAATCCACTCCTTGCTGAACTACATTATCCATTCAGATACTAAGACTCTGGCTTCGTATCTGTGTTTAAACATCTAGAAAGGAATCTATTTACTGTGACGAACCTTAAACCAACCGACGATACGTCTTGAGAAAACATCGAGCCCAAAGCCTAGGGGAGTCCATTCTATTTTGCTGACGTTTAGGTTTAATCAGTCCCTCGAGTCAGGCTATGTTTCTGGCGCTAAAGTCATTAATTAAATGATCTTGGCAGCTGATTTGGCACATACAGTAGTACGAGTGGATATCCTAAAGCAAGCCCCTCAAAAGGAGAATGATTAGATGTCTAAAATTTTGGACCAAACCCCCACCGCGGCCGCTAACTTAACATCTTTGAGTAGCCCCAGTATCCAATACACTTTGACAATCGACGAGCTAGCTCGAGATATCGCCGCCCGGGCCGGTTTCCCGAGGAACAAAAAGTCACTAATCGATGGCGAGGCCACAGCTATTCGGCATGGCACGTTTCAAGTTCGCCTTGAGACCCGCACCTCACGAATAGCAAAAGAAGACCCCGTTGAAATATTAAATGAATTGTTAAACTACGGTTTTGCGTGGAGAGACATTTCCAATATGATTGGCGTCTCAATTCCGAGTTTGCGGAGATGTAGAAATGGAGAGCGGCCGACAGGCTCCGATCGCGGAGCTTTAGCCCAACTTCTAGCTTTCATTCAAATCATAGAAAATGAGCATCGTGTGAGTGAACCTGCTTCTTGGATGGAGGTACCAATAGCAAGTGAAGCGCCAACTAATGGCATTGATCTCTATATAAATGGCTACCTTGGAACTTTATATGATTTGGCGGCCCAACAATGCAGTCCTGAAGCGGCTCTTGACATTGCCGAGCCAGGATGGCGTGACAAGTATCGTTCGAACTGGGAGGTCGTATCGGACGATGACGACCAGCCTTACATTAAATTTAAGTCTGCCGATGGGTCTCGATACTCTTAGCAACCCAAAGTATCCGTACTTAACTCGTGGCGATGAATTCAACCCGAATCAACTACATGTCACTGATGATATTTCCAGAATCACGCCCGAAAACAGAGTCGGTTTGTCGCAGGAAACCTATATCTGCAATTGAAGCTCAAGCTGAGTTGTTGTTTTAGTTCAACAATAACAAACGATTTTACAGTTCAATCTGCCATAAGGCACCAGCGAATTTTGAACCAAATGGTCTTTAACAAATAGTCCAATTCATTTCCATTATCGGATGCAGGACTAAATCTTGAAAAGAGTGCTAAGCCGATTCAATAATACGAACAGAGCCAACATCTACAAATGGTCGGTCGACTTCATTGTAGCCAGATGAATTCCACTTCACACCCTTCTCTCCGAATAGGACAACGTTTGAGCTTTGAGAAGTCATTAGTGAAGCATTTGGATAAGCAATTCCTGTAGATTCGCTAGCGTTGTCGGCCAGGTCCCTGCATTCCTTATACCTCATGTGAGGATCTTTTTCAGATGATGTGAGCCTATCAAAAGGAAAGCCTATTTTGCCAGCCTGCTCTTCGGTCCTTATGTCCAAGATATTCGAGTCACATTGAATGGTTATCTCTGACAACTTTATCCTGAGATCATCCTGCATAGATATGAATTCTGGATAGTGACGTAACCACTCCGCTACTGCTCCAGTCCCAGATTCCGAAAGATATAAAGTTAGTCGGCTATTTCCGTCGAAACGCCCGTCAATTGATGGAAATGGTTCGTCGGGTTGAAAATTAGCTCGAAATGGAATAGATCGATATAGTGTGACAACTCCCGGGCAGTACCACGCGGTTGGATCAGAAAGGTCGTACATTATGTGCGACTTTATAGGTAAGCTAGCGGCTCAACGTAACTACGTGTAATCTTAAGTAAATCGTTAAGTTTATTCTTCTTGATCAATTCCGCAGGAGTTTTGTTATCTAGTGACGGGATTTGCGTGTTAAACCATTTTCCAGTTGCCCTAGGCTCAAGAACTTGGTGAAGGTTCCGTAGGACTTCGGCGAGGGGAAGAATTCGCTTTTTTAGAAGTGACTCTGATACAAAGTCTTCTAGCCTCGTCATTCGCTGAAGTTTCGTTGTCTGTACTCCAAGAAGTCCAGCAGCCTCGGCAAAGCTAACACCCTGCAACTGAGCCAATAATACAGTGAGTGAAACATTTCGATTGATTCCGATATTTGATAATCTACTCATTACCACTGCAAATTCCTTTTCTCCGATTGATACTGGATCTAAAGACAACCTAATCGAATTGGATATCTCGCCTGGCTTCTCTGAGCACTGAGCTAATGCTTTAGAAAACTCATTAAAGTCGATACAAAAGTCATAGCCGGATTCTTCGCTTCTCCCACTACCCGTAGTCAAAACAGAATTAGTCATAATTGATTTAGCTCTACCCTTTCGGCCGAGGTTCTAACCATTCATAATAATCTCTAGTTATTGATGAATGGAAAAAACTTGTTATTTGATCAGAGAATTTGTTCAAAAGCAGCTCTAGGTTGTCTTCCTTTCGAACTGGATACCTGTCCATGGTAAAACAGTCTAGGTCAAGTAAAAAGACTTTTGCGGCACCTTCACCTGGATTGTTTTCATTACCATTACTTTCATGTTCTACTCCGTTTGATTGATCAACCAATTGGTCAGCAGATTGTCTGTCTATTAGGCCGTGCACTACCCTAAAATTATTACTGTCTTCTTTCAGCATTAATTCAGAGATCGAATGCACCATCTCACAATTAAACTTAATCCCAGCTGCTCCGAGTAGCTCAGGTCTAATTACAGACTTCCAGTCACCGAAAGCAGAGTCGGCAGGTTGGACTATATGATTTACTTTTCTCAAGCCAATTTGAATGGACTCACTTACGTTCACTGTCCGATCCAAAACATCTAAAATGAACATCAAACGATCTAAGAATTCATTGAAGTGCGAGTACTTGCGAGCCTCAAATGCGACGAAATTTGTGGAAAGACTTATAATCCAGCCGCCTGCAATATCACGCATCTGCCAAATTGGTGCTGACTGTTGATAGCCAATTTGGCTAACCTTACTAGTCGGTCCGCCAATAAGTAATTGGCTTGCTTGTGAACTTGAAAGTTGAGGATATGTAAGGCGAAGCCCCTCCTGAAAACCTGCAATTCCCACTTCGGAGACTAGCGAGAAGACAGGTTCAAATTTAATTTGAGAAATAACGTTTACTAAAGGCGCTCGTCCAAAAATTACCTCGTCATGCTCGGTGAAATTCAATTTCCGACTTTCTGCAGATTAGTTTCATATTCTATAAATTTATTGTAGCCCAAATTGAAATCTAAAATGACTAGTTTATTTCGCATCCGCCTGGCTCTTGAGACCTAGACCACAGCATCCGAAACAGACCTGATTTTGATATGGTATCTCTTCCATGATCCAATTCAATGTTAGACCTCATGTATTTTCTACCTCACCTTAGAACTCAATTTGGCAGGTTTTTGAAATAGCGATGGGATTCATGACGTTGCGTGTTATGGCCTTGCCTTCGAGACCGATCCACCGTCAGTTGGCCAAGAATTGCGGCGTACCTTTCTGTACCTGGTTGGTTCAGTCATAAGTTACTTGACATAGTGAGTAGGTCGTCCGTGAGGCGAGAGTCTAAAAAAGATGGTCGGGTTACCTTGTCTTCAATATGACACAAAGTAGGACTCGGGTAGCATTCCCAAACAGCACCGTAAACAGGAGACCTTTGACTGCCGAAAATATAAGAGTAAGGTAGGTGAAAAGTATGAATAATGGAAAGTCAATCAAAATATTCTTAGTTGATGGTTCGGCCGGAGGAATGCTGACAGCGGAAATCGGAAATTGGACCGGACACGTCATAGTAACTCCACGCTCAGTTCTCCAAAGATTGTTTGAGCGTGAGGAAAGCAAGCGAACTGGAGTTTATTTCCTAATCGGAGATTACGTAAATGATGACAGCACAGAAGAGACGGCTGTGTATATTGGAGAAAGTGACAACGTTGGGGAGAGGCTTAAGAAGCACGCACTTCCTGTTGATCGAGGTGGAAAAGATTTTTGGGATAGAGCAATAGTTTTGACAAGCAAAGACTCTAATTTAACGAAGGCGCATGCCAGATACTTGGAAAGCCGTTTCATAAGCATTGCAAAACAGGCTAGAAGGAGTGTCGTTACAAATGGAACCGACCCGGATTCAATTAGTTTGCCGGAATCCGATAAATCTGACATGGAAAATTTCATTTCTGAGGCCCAAGTACTTCTGCCTGTCCTAGGGGTTTCAGTGTTTCGTGTAATTGACCCGTCACGCAGATCTACAGGCAATATTTCCGATACTACATTTACGCCAATATTTGAGCTCTCTCCCAGTAATCGAAAAGTTGTGGCAAAAATGCAGATAGTAGATGGGGAGTTCGTTGTGCTCAAAGGATCCACTACAACTAAGACATGGACAAGTGTCAAAACCTCATATTCTGGTCTTCGGAAAAAACTAGAAGAAGATGGAATTCTCGAATTAAGCGATGATGCTGACGTTAAGAGATTCGTTCAGGACTATGCATTTAGTAGTCCGAGCGCCGCTGCAGCCGTTGTATTAGGTCGAGCAGCAAATGGTCGCACTGAGTGGAAAGAACCAAAAACTGGCTTGAAACTTGTGGAATGGGAAAATCAAAATATCGGCTAACCGGTATATTGTCTCTGTCAACAAGTGTCATGTAATTCGCTTTTAAATGGCCTTAAAAACAGACCACATTTAGACCACAGAACGCTGGCAAGCCTTGGTCTGACCAGGGAATTTAGGGAAAATGTCGGACACTCTTTTACCAGGGACTTTGTGCAAAATACCTGGTCAATGGGTATGTATTCCACGGTTTCCTAAACCGTGCGTCGCAGGTTCGAGTCCTGCCGGGGGCACTAGAAAACAGATCTAGAATCACGATTGTAAAGCGCCCTTTATCATTTCAAGGATGTTAGAGAAGATAGTTTAAAACTTTATAAAGGATGTGTTAACCTTATAAAGTTATGGAATACATAGTCCAACTTAAATCCATTTTGAAAGCATCTGGATGGACACAGGAACAACTTGCCCGTGAATTGCTGGTGTCATTTCCTACTATCAATGCCTGGCTCAATGAACGTTCAAAGCCTAGGAAAAGGGCACTTCTTAATATAGAAAAGTTATACCTTGAAATAGTAGGTGACGAAATTCTTGACAAGGCAGAGCTAAGAAGTACAAAAAATAGTGTTTTAGATTGGAAGTTAGAGCCAAGAACTCTCGTTGATAACCAGACTATGTTGCGCAAACTCACTCTTTATATTACGTATCATACCAATACAATCGAAGGAAGCACTATGACGCTTTCGGATGTAGAAAACGTTATCTTTGAAAATAAAGTACTCAGTAACAGGACTGCAGTCGAGCAAGCGGAAGCCCGTAATCATCAAGCAGCTTTACTTTGGGTATTGGAACAGATAGTGGAACGTAACAAGAACTTCACCATTGATGAGGAGTTAATATTAAGTGTCCATTTGCGTCTGATGAACGGAATCATGAACGACGCAGGAATGTATAGGAAACATTCAGTACGAATAATGGGCACACAAGTTGTTCTAGCCAATTGGTTGAAAGTTCATGAGCTAATGAACCAGTTCGTAATTGATTTGCGCGAACCATCAAAAGATATTGTAAGTGATTTAGCAAAAACTCACGCCATATTTGAAAAAATACATCCTTTCAGCGACGGCAATCGACGCACCGGAAGATTGCTATTGCTTGCACAAGCACTCCAGGCAGGTTTTGTGCCACCACTTATTGTCAAAGAGCGCAGATATGCATACTATAAGTACCTTGAGACAGCACAAACCAAAGCTAACTATAGTTCACTTGAGTTATTTATTGCGCAGTCGATGCAGTTTTGTCATAAGCTCTTAAGTAGCGAAAAGCGATAGCAGAATGGTGTTTGTGGTCAATTGTTTCTTCAACAACAATGAACATCATGACTTCCTTAAATCAGGCGGACATGGTTAGCAACTCGGCTTAAGAGACAACCAAAGGCGAAAACACTATTTCAATTGTCGCATCAAGCGCGTATGTTCAATTTCACCCAAATAATTGTCACTTGATCACGTAGCGGTCCAGTGGTTTACTATTCATGTCTGAAGTTGAGGCACCATTGGGGATGAATTATTTGTCACCAGATCACACAGGATGTGACTGGACATACTAACACCATCACTAGACAGACAAAATGATACTGGCTAGTAGTAGACGGACAGGCCCAATCTGACTCCTAAACCGTGCGTCACAGGTTCGAGTTCTGTCGGAAGCGCCAGAAAATAACAGGTCTGGGGAGAGTTACGTGAGCGTTATCAGTCAGAGGAAAGTTGTCAATATTAAGGAGTCCGGTACATCACTTTCTTCTTTTTTGGCTCCTGCAGCCATATGGTCAAATCAGCAAAGGGGACCTGAGACTTTTCCCGCTGTCCGCCTGATCAGTTCTAAGCACTTGTCAGGCTGATCCCAAGTCATGGCATGTCCGCAATCGGCGACTGTGAGCCACTCGACCTCCTGGTCCACAGCCGAGCGGTTCTGGGATTTTGGGGAGGTGAGAAGCTGGTCACTGTCACCGAAGGCAACCAGAGTTGGCACCTTTATGTTCGATCCACCAGTGAACTTCGAATTTAGAGAAGCTCTCAAGCAGGAGCCAAAACCCTTAGCGTTCACGATATCTTCCATTCCCGAAAGCATCTGCGACCTTGTCACCTTAGAAGGTTCGACGACGTTGGACTTTAGAATCATCCGAGTCAGTGGCTCGAATCCTATGACATGGGGCACGATCGGAGATAACATGAAGAATCCTTTGCGAAGAACCGCTTGGACGTGAAGGGATGGGACACTTGGTTTTTGCTCCCATAAGCCCGCAGGTGCAAACGCCACCGAACTTAGAGCAAAATCCGTCGTGGCCAACTCGAGTGCTACCCAGCCACCAAGCGAAAGACCAACCACATGAGCGCGTTCCACATCCTTTTCGCTCAACTTGTCGATCACTGCATGCGCAAGTTGACTGGGACTTGCCTCTTCAATTGAAAGTGGACGTGCTCCTGGTCCGTGACCCAGCAAAGAGACTGTATGAATGGTGTAATCTCGGGAAAGTTCACCAGCGATGTTGTCCCAGAAGCTCGGTCCGCTGCCAAGGCCGTGGATTAGAACCATGTCAGGGGGTTGGTTTTCTGGGTTATGTTTTGCCACTTTCACTCCTCTTCAAAGTCGTTCGGTAATCCCATCTGACCTCAGGTTAATTACATATACATTGCAATCTACAAATAGTAATTGAAGTTATTCGAGTGGTCAAACAAGGCCGGATCCAATGTCATTTTATTTTCATATCAAATTTAGACTCCGAGAAATGAGAGTGCATCACTAAGGCACCATAATCGAGCAAGCAATACGGTCGGCAAGGCAACGTGAGCTTAGTGCCGCACGGCTACTAGTTAGTCTTGCCGATCGCTCAGTAGATGTGAGCAGACTAAATATGAGATCCCTTCGCAAATGAGTGAAACTTTGAATCGCTTTCCAGGAGAGAGAAGTCACCTCGAAAGACTTTTGGATGTCTGGGTAAAAACACTCTGAGCACCGAATAACTGTTGGGAGCCTTTGTTGCTAAGTCGGAGAAGTCGCAATTGATCTCAGATTTGGATTTCGAGTTAGTGATTTGTGACCGCACAGAAGACAACTTGAGCGTGTGTCGAGGACGGTTGGATCTCAACAACAGTCAAGACTTCAAGATGAAACGAAACGGCCTTGAAGCTTCCCGAAGTGCTGCAGTCGATCCGTAGGTGAAGAGCAGTGTTTTTCATTCTTAGTGGGGCAATGTGCCAAAAGATGGAGGAGCATTGGTAGCTTACGAAACAGTCAAAATGTATTTTGCACCTTCACTCTTCGACAACGAAACTGTGATGACATTCACTTCACTTGTCACTTACCATCTGATTCATTAGTGAACTCACGATGACTTCACTTGGTTTGAGACCTAATGCGATGAAACTGTTGGAGATGGTTAAGATGTCAATGGTGCAACAAAAGGACAGCTGGTTGGTGCTTTTTCTCCACTGAGGCGGGCATTAATCCATGCACCGATTTGCGGGGTTGCCATTGACGGCTCCTCGTTGTGGCTCGCAGTAGGAAGTTCATCGAGAGATACCCGATCCCCAACAGAACAAAGTTGTTTCATCGTAGCGTTAATGCGTCCGGGAACAACGATCTGGTCCTTACCTCCTCCGACGACGAGAATTGGGCTGGGCGTATGAACATATCCGACATCATTGGCTGCCAACCAAGCTCGGCCTAAAGCTGTGTCTGAAGGTGTTTGGGTAAAAATGTTTCCTCCAGATTTGAGGAACGCGGCCAGAAGAATGTCAGTGATTGGCCCGACACAACCATTCTTGATCGCAGCGGTGACACCTTGGGCAGCGGGCACTAGATATTGGGATGGGTTAATTTTTGGATCAGAGACTTGGGCCCCGTAAAGAATCATAGTTTCGATGATTTGGATTACAATCGGCAAATCTCCAGGGAAAGTCTTTGCCAGCTGATCTCCCGGCCCAATTGCCACTGTGCCAATAAGGTGAAGCT
>JABEUL010000236.1 GCA_013044465.1 Acidimicrobiales bacterium | reverse complement strand
GTTCAGAAGCAAGATTCAGAATGCCTCCGAAATCAACATTTTTCACACCCAAACCTCGAACTGGGATGGTGTTTAGAAACCTAGAGGCTTAATCGACCTTCCAAGTAACTCCAGAATGGAGAAGTTTTTCTAGACTTCCTTTTCCTCTGGATTCCTTAGCATCAACTACCTGATTGGCAAGTTCAGATCCAAATTCTGGACGCTCGACATCTCTAAAGACTCCAATAGGTGTTGGAGAATATGGCCCGTTGGCAAGCCTCGATAGTGCAAAAGCCAGAGAGGGATCCATATGGTGCTCATCGTGGACCAATAGGTTCGAACCATGCGGTGCACTACCCTTCTTTGCAATTACAAGAGATCCTGAACTTGTCATATAGACGCCCTTATTTTCTCCAAAAGTAATCTCTTGACCGTGTACTAATGGAATCAAGTTATCCCCACGTGCATCCTTAGCAAGTATTTGGCTAAAAGCACCATCATTAAAGACATTACAGTTCTGATAAATCTCGACAAAAGAAGCCCCCTTGTGATCGTGGGCTCTCCTGAATGTCTCCATCATGTGCTTTCGATCCATGTCGTGGGTTCTCGCCACAAATGAGGCCTCGGCGCCCAAAGCCAAGCTCACAGGATTAAACGGAGAAACTACGGAACCAAACGGAGTGGATTTCGTCACTTTTCCAAGTTCAGAGGTTGGAGAGTACTGACCTTTTGTCAAGCCATAGATCTGATTATTGAAAAGTAAAATTGTAACATTTATGTTTCTTCTTAAGCAATGGATTAAGTGGTTTCCTCCAATGGAAAGTGCATCTCCATCACCAGTAATTACCCAAACATCTAAATCTGGACGAGTGGCGCTAAGTCCAGTTGCAAATGCTGGGGCACGCCCGTGGATAGAGTGCACACCATAGGTATTCATGTAATAGGGAAATCTGGCAGAACAGCCAATTCCTGAGACAAACACGGTGTTCTCTCGCTTGACATTTAGTTCAGGCAAAAGCATTTGAACAGCCGTTAGAATTGAGTAGTCCCCACATCCCGGACACCACCTAACCTCTTGGTCGCTCGTCCAATCCTTCTTGGTTGTAACCGGGACTGATCCGTTTGCTCCACTTGATGAGCTTTGATCTAGCTTTGTCATTAGCTCTCCTCTTTGATGCATGAAAGTATTGCTTGTTCTATTTCAGCTGCCTTAAATGGAATTCCTTCCACTTTGGTCAACGATTTAGCGTCCACCAAAAACTTGGCTCTAAGTACGCTCGATAGCTGACCGGTGTTCATCTCGGGAACCAATACTTTTTGGTACTTATTGATGATCTCTTCCAAATTTGAGGGAAGTGGGTTCATGTGGGTCAGATGACAGTGCGCAACTGAGTTTCCACCAGCTCTCACTCGTCTGACTCCAGCGGCGATTGCGCCGTAAGTGGAGCCCCAACCGATTACGAGCGTCTTGGCGTTGCCGTCCTTATCATCTACTTCTTGAAGTGGAATTGAATTAGCTATTGCATCTATTTTCTTTGCCCTTAGCTCAACCATCAAACCGTGATTCTTGGCCTCGTATGAAACTGCTCCTGAACCATCAGCTTTTTCAAGCCCACCAATTCTGTGCTCCATACCTGGAGTGCCCGGAATTGCCCACTCCCTTGCCAAAGTATCAGCGTCTCTCTTGTAGGGCCAATAGTTTTTTGTCCCATCTGGATTTTCGTGATTAGGCTCGGTAGCAAAGTTTACTTCAATTAGTTTAAATTTACCTATGTCTGGAAGCTTCCATGGTTCAGAGCTATTTGCCAAATAACCATCAGTCAACAAAATAACTGGGGTCCTATATGTAATAGCAATTCTCACAGCTTCAATTGTCGCTTCAAAACAGTGACCGGGAGTCATGGCTGCAATAATTGGAACCGGTGACTCGCCATGACGACCGTGAAGTGCCATCAATAGATCACTCTGTTCAGCTTTAGTGGGAAGACCAGTAGAAGGTCCAGCCCTTTGCACATCAATTATTAAAAGTGGAAGTTCAAGACTGACGGCCAGTCCAATTGTCTCTGACTTTAGATCCATTCCGGGTCCACTCGTGGTGGTGACTCCAAGAGCTCCTCCGTAGGCAGCTCCTAAAGCGGCTCCGATTCCAGCAATCTCGTCTTCAGCTTGAAAAGTTTTGACCCCGTGATGTCTCAACTTGGAAAGTTCGTGGAGAATATCTGAGGCTGGAGTGATGGGATAAGATCCTAAAAATACCTGAAGACCACTTAAGTAACCTGCCGCTACAACACCCCATGCTGCTGCTTGATTGCCCGTAATGTTTGTGTACTCCCCTGGTTCTAGGTGAGCGGGTTTAATTACAAAAGAGTTGGAAAATATCTCGGCGGTTTCTCCAAAAGCATGACCTGCTTTAAATGCTTTGACATTTGAGGCAATGACAGTATCTTTCCCCTTGTAACGATTTGCAATCCATTCAAGTGTGTCATTTTCCGGTCTGGAATACATCCAAGATACAAGTCCAAGGGCAAAGAAGTTCTTTGATCTCTCTGCGTCCCTTGGTTTAGCACCTGTATCTTTAGCAGCTTCAATTGTCATCGAAGTCATAGGTACTTCGTAGACAATGTAGCCATCTAGTGAACCATCGACAAGCGGATTAGTTCCATATCCAGCTTTTGTCAGGGACCTTTCATCAAAGGCATCAGAATTAACAATTAATACTCCGCCAGACTCAACATCACCAATATTTGCCTTTAGAGCGGCCGGATTCATAGCTATTAGAACATTTGGACTATCCCCAGGGGTTAAAATATCATGATCGGCAATGTGTACTTGAAATGCGCTAACTCCTGCCAGTGTCCCTGCCGGGGCACGAATTTCAGCTGGGTAATTAGGAAATGTAGCTAAATCATTTCCAAATATTGCGCTGCTCTCGGTAAAGCGATCGCCTGTTAGCTGCATCCCATCGCCAGAATCCCCTGCAAATCGAAGAACTACGCGGTCAATGCTTTGTGTTTCAACTGTATGAGTTTCGCTGGTCATCTCATGCAACCGTTATTGATTTATCTAGGAACACATCTTGTATTGTATGAAGCAACTCGACTCCTTCTTTCATCGGGCGCTGGAATGCCTTTCTCCCCACGATCAAGCCCATTCCACCTGCCCTCTTATTAATAACTGCAGTTCTGACCGCCTGTGCTAAGTCGTTAGCCCCTTTCGACTCTCCACCAGAATTAATTAGGCCAACACGGCCCATATAACAGTTGACTACTTGCCATCTTGTCATATCTATAGGGTTCGATGTAGTCAGCTTCGAATAGACAAGCGGGTCGGTCTTTCCAAACTTCAAGACCTCGAATCCCCCATTTGACTCAGGCTGTTTCTGCTTAATGATGTCTGCTTCAATTGTCACGCCTAAGTGATTGGCCTGGCCTGTTAGATCAGCTGATACTGCGTAGTCAATTCCATCTTGCTTGAAAGCTGAGTTTCTGAGATAACACCAAAGCACTGTAAACATACCTAGCCTATGAGCCTCCTTAAAAGCTTCCGAAACTTCGCGAATCTGCCGGGTTGACTCATCAGATCCAAAGTAAATCGTGGCACCAACTCCAACGGCTCCCAGATCATAGGCTTGCGAGACGTGGGCAAATGGCACTTGGTCAAAGCGATTGGGGTAGGTTAAAAGCTCATTGTGGTTCAGTTTGACTATAAAAGGAATTTTATGGGCATATCTTCTGGCCAGAATTCCAAGGCCGCCTAATGTAGTCGCAATGGCACTGGAGCCTCCTGCAAGGGCCAGTTCACATAGATTTTTAGGATCGAAATACTCCGGGGCCTTGGCAAAACTAGCTGCAGCAGAGTGCTCGATACCTTGGTCAACTGGCAGTATGGACAGATATCCCGTCCCTCCCAGCCTTCCGTGGTTAAAAATAGTACCCAGGTTTCTTAAAACTGGCACTGACCTGTCACTTTGCACCAAAACATCGTCAATATAATTGGGTCCAGGCTTGCTTAGCATGGAAGCTGGAATTGTCTCGCATTGGTGATTCAAGAGGTCATCTGCCTCATTTCCTAAAAGATCAATAATTGTCACGGTTAGAGGTTAGTCAGACTTCAGAGCCATTGCCAACATCTTTACGATTTACCAGCATAAATCCCTATTATCTAACAATTTCTGAGATCATAGGAATCAATAAATCACCTAGTTTACGACGAAGAAGTATCCTTCCATTGAATTAGAAGTACGGTGAGCCCGACTTTTCCTCATCTCCATTTAGCGCCCAAATAAATTCATGGAGCCTTCCATACTGGCGCTTGTCAAAATAAAGGACGACTCGCTCTAAATCTAAAGAATCATTGTCCAATATCTCAGCTCTTAGGGGATCGCTTCGCTTGATTCCATCTTTCAGGACCATATCGCTAAAACGTCTCGAAAGCGACTGCAAAACGTGAGGCTCAGGCACTTTTTTGACTCTTACAACCAGTCTTTCACCAACCCACCTACAGGATTGGTAGTTGGAATAGAACTCCTTGATCACCTTAAGTGCCAATTCAGGCTCGTCCACGAGGTGGACCAAAGAAAGATCTTCATTTGCAATGTACCCTCTGTCACTTAAAGCATCCCTGACGAAATCCAACCAGTTGCTCCAATAGTTGTCACCTTTTACATCTAAAAGAATTACAGGCGCTGGTTCTGCTTTTCCTGTTTGAATCAACGTCAGAAGCTCCAAACACTCATCTTGCGTCCCAAACCCCCCAGGAAGAACCACATAGGCATCTGATTCCTTAATAAGCATTAACTTTCTTGTAAAAAAGTACCTCATTTCCACCAATTTTGGATCCGAAGCTAAAAAAGCATTGGGTTGTTGCTCATGGGGTAGGCGAATATTTCCCCCCAAAGCGTTTTTTGCACCCGCCCCTTCAATGCCTGCGGCCATAATCCCAGGTCCGGCCCCAGTTACCACCATCCAGCCATCGTCTGATACAGCCTTTGCTACCAGTTTCGCCTGTATATAGAGGGGTTCGTGAGGTTGTGTTCGCGCCGATCCAAAGATTGTGAGCTTTCTTCTGTTTCTATATGGCCTGAATGTCCTGAACGCTTGCGTCATCTCCGATAGCACCGTATCAACCATTTTTAAATCCAGCTCATCAGGATTTTCGGCACCAAATTGAGACACAGTCTGCAATATGGAGGAAAAAATCTCTAGCTTTGAACGATGTTTGTCGCCCCTAGAAGGCGGAAGCGGTGCTGGTAAAGGTGTCATTTGGTGAGCATAGTTCTTCGAATGGCACCTTGGAGGCACCAAATCAATCTAGGCTAGAAGTCGACTATGGGGTCAAAAGAGAGATCAAAAGATATCGGCACTCAGAAATTCAATTTACGAGCATTGATTCTGGCCATGAGGCCAAAGCAATGGATAAAAAACTTGCTAGTCCTCACAGCACCAGCTGCTGCTGGGGTGTTGAGCCATCTGGTCCCAATGGGAAAAGCTATTTTTGCCACCATTGCATTTTGCTTAATATCCAGCGCCACCTATCTCGTTAACGATGTATTAGACCTCCATGAGGACAGGCTCCATCCGAAGAAAAAAGAAAGGCCTATCGCCAAAGGAATCGTCACACCGCCTATTGCAATAGTAACTGCTTGCATTCTCTTTGTCGCAGGTGGGGCGATTGCAACTGCAGTGGCCGGTTTAAAACTAGAGATAGTTGTGGAACTATACGTTTTGATTTCAATCACATATTCCCTCTGGCTAAAGCACTCGCCTGTAATTGAGATGGCATCGCTGTCCTCTGGATTTGTATTACGAGCCATTGCTGGAGGGGTTGCTACTAATGTGCCCCTTTCTATTTGGTTCATAGTTGTGACGTCATTCGGAGCACTTTTGGTTGTAGCTGGGAAAAGGAGTGCCGAACACCATGAGTTGGGAGATAAAGCATCGGCTCATCGCAAGGTCTTAGATTCATACCCAATGACATTTTTAAGGTCCACTAGATTGCTCGCAGCCTCTGTTACTGTCACGGCCTATTGCCTCTGGGCCTTTGAAAGAGGTGGCACGGAGGCTTTAGTGAAAGGCTCGCACGATCAACTTTGGTTCCAGCTTTCAATTGTGCCGTTTGTATTGGCGATACTGTTAGTCGAACTTGCTTTGGAAACTGGCAGAGGAGGAGCTCCGGAGGATCTAGCATTTGAAGATAGAACTCTACAGATTTTAGGAATAATATGGATAATACTTTTTGCATTGGGTGTATATGGTTGGCCACTTTGAGCTAGTTTCAGGTTGGGGCCGAACTAGCCCGAGTTATTGCGACATACACCGTCCTATTTCAGACCAAGAAGTAGCAGAAATTATCGAGAGTGCGAAAAGAACTGGAAAACAAATTGTTCCTCGTGGGCTAGGGAGATCATATGGGGATGCTGCTCAACTCGGTGGAAACATTGTTATAGATGTAAGAAGTCTTGATCACATTTATGCCTGCGATTTAGACTCAGGACTCATTTCAGTAGGGGCTGGGATATCCCTTGACGCTTTAATGCGGATTTTCATTCCAATGGGATGGTTTGTGCCTGTCACCCCTGGAACGAGATTTGTTACCGTGGGTGGTGCCATTGCAGCCGATGTACATGGAAAAAATCACCACGTGGATGGATCTTTTGGAAACCACGTAGCATCTCTAACCCTCATTAGCTCAAAGGGTGTAATGGAACTAGATCCATCTAATGAAGAGTTCTGGGCAACCGTTGGCGGCATGGGTCTCACTGGAACAATTGTCAGAGCCACTATCAGAATGTCAAAAATTGAGACCAGCTTAATTAAGGTTGACACCGAGCGAGCTTCAAATATTGACGAGCTAATCAATATTATGGAAACGACCGATGACAATTACAAATACTCCGTGGCATGGATTGATCTCATCTCAAGTGGGAAAAATCTAGGTAGATCAGTTTTAACCAGAGGCGACCATGCATTACTAGAAGATCTTCCTGCAGCTAAACGGAAAAAAGCCAGATACTTTGACCCGAAAGTTGGCCTTAAAGCACCCCTTAGTCCCCCATTTTCACCATTAACTCCACTTACTGTGAGAACTTTTAATACTCTTTGGTACCACAAATCACCGACTCGCAAACTGGGTGAGATCCAGGAAATAACCAAGTTCTTTCACCCATTAGACGGAGTTGGCGATTGGAATAAATTGTATGGTCCAAAGGGCTTCTGCCAGTATCAGTTCGTAGTGCCATTTGGTCAAGAAGACGCTTTAAAACAGATAATTGATGCAACCAGTCGTTCCAAGATGACCTCGTTTCTAGCCGTGCTTAAAAGATTTGGCGAAGGAAATGCAAGTCATCTGTCATTTCCTTCTCCGGGATGGACCCTTGCCCTAGATGTAGCCCTTGGGGCGCTTGGCCCAGCAAAATACTTTGATTACCTTGATAACATAGTTCTCAAAGCTGGAGGGAAAATCTATCTGGCTAAAGATTCGAGAGTGAGACCGGATCTATTTAGTGCGATGTATCCAAACCTGCCAAAGTGGCAAGTTATCAGAGACCGACTCGATCCTGATAATCTTTTTTCTTCTGATCTTGCAAAAAGACTATCCATATTGGAGACCAAATGAATGATTCAACTTCCATGCCTCAAAACGTAGTAGTTCTAGGGGGCACATCTGAAATTGCAACCCATACCTTAAGACTTCTTTCAGGGAGACGGTTAAAAAAAGTTCTCTTGGTCGGAAGGAATAAGAATGCGCTTGAAAGCAGTGCTATGGGACTTGAGTCTCTTGGCGTAGATTGTGCAATTCATGTAAGAGACACTACCGACATTAAAAGTGCATCGCGATTGGAAGACGCTGTAAAAGAAAGCTTGGACACGGTTGATTTAGTGCTTGTGGCAACGGGAATGCTTGGAAGCAGCGATTTTGAGAACCTCGGACCTCTGGGTGTGGCAGAAATAATTGAAACTAATTTCGTGGGGCCTTCGAGTGAGCTTGTGGTGTTAGCCGACATATTGAAACGACAAGGTTTTGGAAGCATAGTCATAATTTCTTCCGTGGCCGGAGTGCGAGTGAGAAAAGACAATTTCATCTACGGCTCGGCTAAAGCAGGTCTTGACGCCTTTGCACAAGGGTTGAGCCAGTGCCTAGCACCTCACAACATCCGAGTCACCATCGTGCGATTTGGCTTCGTGAGAACCCGTATGACCAAGGGTCTCAAAGATGCACCTATGACCATTGATGTCGACACCGCTAGTTCCCTTTTGGTAGCCGCTATTGAAAAGGGCAAAACCGGAGTTGTCTGGATTCCTTCTAACTTAAAGTTTCTTTTTGCAATTTTGAGAGCACTTCCGACCAAGATATGGTGGAAACTCAGCGAGCGCTCATAGTAATAAAGTCTCTAGTCCACCAAGTTTGGAAGTAGCGGGAAGTCCCACCTGCCATACCCGACAACAGCAAAGATCCATTTGAAGGTGAAGCAACCCCGTTAGGAGTTGATGGGGTATAGACCGAGTAGTTCACCCAATCAGAGTTGATATCAAACTCCATTGCCCTAACTGCCCCAGCCCTGATCAAAAGATTGGCCAGTGAAGTAATCGAAAGTCCAGGCCCGGCGACATATAAAAGTGCACCATTTGCAGTCACACCTACACCGGATCGCCAAACATATGCCGTTCCCCCAACGGTCGCACCCCAGATTGACGTATCATTTGAGTGAAGGTCTGCCGCTGGCTTCCCATTGTCAACCAGCAATACGAGATTTTGTCTGACAGAAACGACGTTAGGTTTCATGGAAACCTCACTGTTCCAACTGCCTATATTAACAGTGCCATTGGAGTAAATAACAAAGGAAGCTCCCCCATTTCTAAGTGGAATTACCTCTCTGCCTTCATTGTAGTAGCCGCCTTCAGCATCTTGCATTCTAAAGCCAGCGTTGAATGCAGCAACTAAAGTGTTAGTCGCACTACCTTGAATCGGTGCCGAATTTTGCCAAGGGCCATAGCCGGGGATATAGGATCCCGAGTACAAAGTTGCCTTCAACAGCTTGGTGTCCATCCAGGCAACACTGGCCACCAAAGAAGTGTGAGT
>JABEUL010000235.1 GCA_013044465.1 Acidimicrobiales bacterium | reverse complement strand
TGACTACGGGCACACCTGCCGCATAAGTAAGAACTACAGCCATCTGTAATATGACTTTTAGCTTGTCTCTTATCGAATCTGCAGTGAAATCGGCAAATGACTCCGCACAGTCACCGGCTTGGAGGAGAAATGCCCTTCCGTTGCAAGCCTCGCCAAGATGTCTCGTCAGACCTCGGGCTTCACCTGCGAATACTAGAGGAGGTAACTTCGAAATCTCAGCCAAAACAGAGTCAAGTTGGGCGCGATCTGGCCACTCGGGTTGCTGGTTTACAGGGTAGTTTCTCCATGAAGAAATCGACCACTTTTCCGCAGTATTTATTTCGACCACATCTCAAGCGTAGCGGCAGATCAAGCAACGCCTCGCGCTAGGCCCTACGATAGAGAGATGAACAGTTTTAGATTTGGTGTACAGGTGTCAACTGCCGGCTCTGCTGACCAGTGGAGAGACCTGGCAAGGAAAATTGAAGCACTTGGGTATTCCTCCATATATATCCCCGACCACTTTGACGAGCAGCTTTCGCCCCTCGTGGCGCTAACTGTTGCAGCCGAGGTTACAGATAACCTAAAAGTGGGTTCATTGGTCTTTGACAACGACTACAGACATCCACTGGTACTAGCCCGCGAAATTGCCACTTTAGATCTTCTTTCATCGGGGAGGGTAGAGTGTGGAATTGGTGCTGGCTGGATGACTTCTGATTACATAGCTTCTGGCATTGCGCTTGACGAACCTCCCGTCAGAGTCGAGCGATTGGAAGAAGCTGTTGAAATTCTCAAGCAACTTTGGACTAACGATTCAGTCTCATATTCTGGAAAGCACTACACACTAAAAGCAGCGAGAGGGTTCCCCAAGCCAGTTCAGTCTCCACATCCAAAGATCGTAATTGGCGGAGGTTCCCCAAAAGTTCTCAGATTGGCAGCAAAACAAGCCGACATTGTCGGCATCAACATGAGATTAAGTGCCGGGGTTATTGGAAGTGAAGTAATTGCAGAAGCAGCTCCTGAGAAATTTGACGCCAGGATCAAATGGGTCCGAGAAGCCGCTGGTTCGAGGATTGAAGACATTGAAATTCAGTGTCTGACATTTATTGTCCAAGTTGTTCCCAACGGGAATGAAGTCAGGGAAAGGGTTGCTCCACTATTTGGGATGACGCCTGAAATAGCAGCTCAAGTGCCTGTAGTTTTGGTTGGATCCGAACAAGAGATTTGTGAGACTTTGCAGGAGAGAAGAGAAAGGTGGGGATATTCTTATATCATTGTTCACGAGCAAGAGATGGAAGAGTTCGCACCTGTCGTAGCTTTACTTGAAGGAAAATAAACCTGACACGTAATGAAGTGACATTAATGACTTTTCTAGAAATAGTGATTGGGTTTTCCTGAAATGAAGATCGGCATATTTGGAGGCACTTTTGATCCCATCCACAAAGGACATATCGCATGTGCTCTTTTTGCCAAGGAAACACTTAATTTAGACCTTGTCTATTTCGTGGTCGCTCACGATCCGTGGCAAAAAAGTGTTGCTGGAAGTCAGATTGCACCGGCAGAACTTCGATATTCAATGGTGGAAGCGGCATTGGTGAACATTGAAGGGCTATTCCCGAGTCATGTCGACATTGATAGGGGAGGACCGAGCTATAGTGCCGATACGGTTATATCTATTTCACATCTTCATCCTGATTCTGATCTTTACTTGATAGTGGGATCAGACGTGGCAAAAGATATAGGTACATGGCACCGCGGGGAGGAGGCCAGTAAAAATGTGAAATTGGTGGTAGTGGCTAGAAAAGGGACTGAAGTGGTGATGCCTGGCCCAATATGGGACTCTATGTTGATCGAGGATGATAACCTCCCAGAGATATCCTCCACAGAATGCAGACATTTTATCAGCGAAGGTAGTGACATATCTGGAATAGTGCCCGAAGAGATAATCCCAATACTGGACGCGAATTCGGTGTATTATGGCAACAGATGAGGTCAACCAATCGGTGAATGAAATTTCGGCTCACCAAGTAGCTGCTAAAGCTGCTGACGACAAAAAGGCACTGGATGTCTTGGTTTTGGATCTGAGAGAGATTACTTCCCTAACTGACTATTTTGTGATAGCCACCGGTACGAGTGATCGGCATGTCAGGACAATTGCTGAGGAAATTGAAGCAAAGCTAAAGGTTTTCGGCTATAAGGTACTATCCCAAGAGGGTTTCGATGATGCTACCTGGGTATTATTGGACTATGGCGACATTGTAGTCCATGTGTTTTTGAGCGAGACCAGGGATTTCTACAATATCGAGAGACTTTGGATGGATGCGAACAGAGTTGACTGGGAATCTCGGGGACCCTCAAACTTAGTGAGTTCTGACATTAGTTCTAATTAATTATCTGTTGTTTAATTAAGTGCTAAACCCGAGAGCAATTTATTACGATAAATAGTTTAAGCAGGCCTTTAGGGACAAATATAAGTGATATTAAGCACTCAAGATACAGAGTTATATAAAAAGCGCGTTCAGGTTTCTCAGAGCAAAGCTTTTTTGATTTTCATTAAGCATCCGAACTCAGTTCTCCTATTAATAGCGTCAATTACATGTTTGTCATTGAGAGCTAATTCTGGGATGTTCTCTTCTAGAGATATAGCAATAGTAGTAATTGCTTGTGCTTTGCAGCCTTTTGCGGAGTGGCTCATTCATGTCCTAATTCTTCATTTCAAACCGAAGCGCTTAGGGGCATTTACGATAGATCCACTGGTTGCCAAAATGCATAGGGCTCATCACATGGATCCTAAGAATATGAAGTTAGTATTTGTGCCTTTTTCGGTTATGGTACCGTTGGCTGGCGCATTGGTAGGATTACCATTTACCATACTGCCCACCCCTCAAGCCCTCACTCTGGCCTCGACCCAAGTGCTAATAGTTTTTTACTACGAATGGATTCACTTTTTAATACACTCAAGTTATAAGCCAAAGCACTTTATTTATAAGTCAATCTGGCGTTCGCATAGACTGCACCACTATAGAAATGAAAGATATTGGTTTGGAGTAGTCACAAATGTGGCTGACCATTTGTTGGGTACATTTCCCAAGGGCAAAAAATCAGTAGAGCTTTCAGCAACGGCAAAATCAATTGTGGGAACTGAAAGTTAGCACTTAAGAGGGAGTGAAAGTGGATCTTAAAAGAATCTCACTACTGGAAGCTCAACAATTACAGCGGCACCTCCAGAATCTGATTCTTCAATCCAAGTGCGGCCCCCGTGCCTTCTTACATGTTGCATAACAAGAGTAAGGCCAAGTCCGCTTCCCTGATCGTGGCCCCTTGAACCGGCGCTTTGACCGCGATGGAAGCGCTCGAATACTTTCTCGCGTTCCGTTGGATCGACGCCTGGGCCACTATCGTGAACTCCGAATCTCACGGTCGAGTTCTCAAGTTGCTTGGTGAGCACCACTTTGGTTGGGCCACCACCGTACGCGTGTGCATTTGATATTAAATTAGCTACAACTCTTTCGATTCTCCTTCGATCCACCAAAACAGTTGCTGCCCCGGCTTGATCGCGATCGATAATGTCTAATGAAAACTCCCTTTGCGCTTCCAGGCAGTGTGTAATTAAATCCGAAAACACCACTTCTTCGTAGGAGCCTTCGGATGTTCCAGCGTCAAGCCTTGATAGCTCTAGCAAGTTAATTACCAAAGTCTGAAACCTTGAAATTTCCTGGATCAAAAGATCCAATGCCTGATTGCTCTTGTCATCGAAAGAGCTCCTTCTATTTTCCAGTAGTGCAACAGTTGTAGCCAGGGTATGTAATGGCGAGCGAAGTTCGTGACTAACGTCGGCGCTAAATCTCTTTTCCCGTAGAATCCTTTCACTGAGTGCGTCAGCCATTCCATTTACCGCTTTAGACAAAATTTCAATCTCACCTCCAACATCACTCAACGCTCTTTCCTCTAAATTTCCGGCTTGGATTGAAGCTGCAATTTGGGCCACTTGTTTTAGTGGGCGCAAGGTGAGCCGAGTGGCCCAGTGGCCAATGAAGCTGGCCACAACTGCGCATAGTATGACCGATATTAAGAGAAAAAATTCGAATGCAGTGAGAGCGGTTTCCAAGGTGGATAGAGATGTAACTTCAATCAAGAGGCTTTTGGAATTAGGGATACTCACTGAGGTAACTATTGAATAGTCCAAGCCCACATCAGTTGCCCAAGTATTTCTTGCAATTGTATTAGAGGAGCCATTAGTTCCAGTGGGCATTGAAAGAGACGGTGCCGGCAGTTCACTGGCTGGAGGAGCACCTGGCGTATGAATAATATCATTGTTCGTCAGTAAATATGCATATGACGAATTCGCAAATGAGAGCTTGTTGAAAATCCCCTGCATTTTTTGCTCCGAGTTTGCCCCCGAGAGGAGTTGAGCTGTCGAAGTTGCTTGAGATAGTGCAGATGAAGTTTCATTTCCTATCAAAACGCCTTTTACTACCGTATAGGCAAGAATGGCAATGAGGGCGGCCATCACAAATGTGGTGGCGCTCAAGATGAGCGAAATCTGAGAGGCAAGCGAGGTGTGCCGCCACCCTTTTTTTATTCGAATTATCATAGGGCCAGTTTGTAGCCCAAACCCCTGACGGTTACGACTATTTCGGGTTCTGTTGGGTTAGTTTCAATTTTAGTTCGAAGTCTTCTCACGTGGGCATCAACCAAACGTCCATCACCGAACCAGTCATAACCCCAGACTTTTTCTAGAAGATTTTCTCGAGTAACCACCTTGCCGGCATGGTCGGCCAATTCACAAAGAAGGCGAAACTCAGTACGAGTTAATGGCACCTCCACACCTTCTTTCAAGACCATGCCTTCATCAGTGCGAATATCTAAACCATGCATTACTACTGAGGTATTAGAAGCTTGTGCCAGATTTGCACGTCTTAAAAGCGCGCGTATTCTTGCAGTTAGTTCTTTGGGTTCAAAGGGCTTTGTAACATAGTCGTCTGCTCCCGCCTCAAGGCCGGCCACTACATCGTGAGTGTCGGTGCGAGCTGAAACGACGACAATCGGGACTGCACTGTAAGTTCTAATCTGTCGGCAGCATTCAAATCCCGTCATATTTGGCAAGACAAGATCCACTATCACGATGTCGGGATTTTGACTTTGGAACTCTTCCAGGGCACGTTCAGCATCAGGGGCTTCGATTACTTCGTAGCCTTCGTCTTCTAGCACCAGCCTTACGGCTGCTCTAATTCTCTCGTCATCGTCCACGATTAGTACTGTGGTGGGCATTCTAAAATAATGCCACGTTTAGCCGTACTCTAGGCCGATGATAGAGAAATACCAGAAAAAGCACTATGCCTGAGCAATAAATTTGGCCTTCCATTCGATTAAATGACCAACGCGAAATTTGTATTAAAAATATATTGCTAATTAAAATTAGCAAAATTATAGCTATTAGTTTGCTAAATGTGACGTAACAGTTCAGGTACCCTAAAGGTGGCTCTGGCCAGGGAATCGCGCGGACCGCGCGATTATCCACCACTTGGCGTGTTATTTCGTGTAAAACTGGTTA
>JABEUL010000234.1 GCA_013044465.1 Acidimicrobiales bacterium | reverse complement strand
TTCTGGCGTAAAGTTTAGATCTGTTAGCAGAGTTGGTGCGGGATCACCGGCAACTGGAAGCAGCGCAATTCATCATCTGGAAATTGAAGATGTATTAAGTAGAGTATTTTCAAGTTAGTAATTTATAATTAGGAAGTTTGCAAGAGTTATTATTAACTAGTTTATGTAATGGTTAGATGTATTGAAAATGAACACTACCGATTTTTAGTTTGAAAGTTTAGAAAGTATTTCATTGCCATACTGAGCAAATATTTTCTCGCTAAGTCCCACTACATTCCTAAGTTCTTGAATATCAGCGGGAGGATACTTTGCCAAAAGGACTAATGTCGCATCGCTAATCACGACCTCTGGCCTCACTCCTAGATCTGCACTAGTTTCTAGTCGCCAGGTTCTTAACTGTTTTATCCTGTGCCTTGCAGGCTTATCGTCTTGTGCAATTGGATCCAGCTTCTTTGAGGCTTGAAGTATTGAACGAAGCTTTTCTACTCTCTCAGAATTCGACAATACCGGAGCTTGACTTGCCTGAGGTTCAATCCAGCTTAACCAAGGAGAAGGTTTCCTTGTTTTGCTTACATTCTTTTCCATCCTCTGGTGCGCCCAATATAGATGAAGTTCTGCATTTGCCCTAGTACAGGCAACATAAAAAAGTCTTTGCTCTTCATCATGGCTTTCATATGAAAACGGCCTTAGGGGAAGGTAGCCCTCCTCCACGCCTATCACATGCACTACCGGCCACTCGAGACCTTTAGCTTTGTGCATGGTGGTGACTTCGACTCCAAGTGAATTCGGTCGATTTTGCCGACTTTGCAGTGAGGTAAACCAAGTCAAAAAGCTAGAAATTGAGCCATCTGGATCGAGTTTTTGATATTCATCCAACGCTATTACAACATCACTCACTTCACTTTGGTTCCCTGTTGAAACAAACTGGCTAGTTAAGTCATAGCGAAGGCTCTGAAGGGGAAAAGAATCGACTTTGGTGCGAATAAAAGCAACTTGTGCATCGATGAGTTGGGATGTTTCTTTGCGATAATCATCTTTGTTATTCAAAGGAATGCCTTGGGAGTCTAATAGCTCGACCACCTGAGGCAGTTGAGCATTAGTTCTAGCTAGAACGGCTTGCTTTGAATAGTCATAGCCTCTTTTTCGCATCTCCATGATATTTTCAATTAATTCGGCAAGTTCTTCCGCTTCATGTTGACATTCATGAATATTAGGGACCACCCCATTGGATCTAGTTGAGACCATTGAGCCAATGTTGTGTTCGTCGCTTCTAATTAATTGATTTGAAGCCGACACAATCTCAGGTGTTGAGCGGTAGTTGTTTTTTAAAGAAATTACTTGTGCCCCAGGGTAAGTACGGGAAAGGCCGAGCATTAGTTTTGGATCTGCTCCATTCCATGAATAGATCGCTTGGTTTGGATCGCCTACAACACATAGGTCAGTTCCATCACCTAACCAGTTCATGAGCAAACGATACTGACTTGGATTTACATCTTGGAACTCGTCAACGTAAAAAGATTTATACCTCCACCTTGACTGATCTCGAATTAATCGGTTATTTTCAATCAACTCAGAGAGGCCAAGAATTAGGTCATCAAAGTCCTTCAAGTTAGCCTTAGTTTTAGCTTGTTCGTAAAGACCGTACCAAGTTGCCACCAGCTCAGTTGGACAAGATGTAGACCGTTTTGACCAATTTGCTTCTTCAGAATAGCTTTCTGGAGCAATTGAGCGAGCTTTTGCCCATTCGATTTCTTGTGCCACTTCTTTGTAAAGGGCAGGAGAGATTTGAAGATTTCTTTTTAAAGGCTTTCTAATTTCGTTAAAAATGGCTGTTTTTGAGCCAATTACGGTAAAATCCTTTAACCGTAGCTCCCTATATGCTCTTTTTAGCTCGGCTAGAGCAATGGAGTGAAAAGTTCCAACTGAGACTGAGTTCTTGCCCAAAATGGCGTATAGGCGGTTGTTGAGTTCCTGGGATGCCTTCCTAGTGAAGGTAATGGCCATACATTTCTTGGCTTCCACCTCATCAGTTGCCACTCTTAGGGCGATTCTGGTGGTCAGTACCCTTGTTTTTCCTGATCCTGCTCCAGCTATAACGATTAAAGGAGAGCTCTTTGAGAGAACTGAAGTTAACTGCTCTTCATCGAGGCCATTTAAAAGCGAATCTATAGCCACTGTAACCATAGGAGAGAATTTAGCTTTTAGATATGTCGCACGGAGCCGAGTTTGCAAACTAAACTCTTTAATATACCAAAACAATGGGTGAATTTACCTGGGTTCTTGGTGGGTGAAGGACATTCAAGCCTGTGAACATTTAAATGAGTGAGACAAATCTAACTCCGATCGATACAAGATCCGCCATACTAGATGCTGCCTTTTTGGCCTTCGCAGAGAGGGGATACGCTGCAGTTTCTCTGACTGAGATAGCTGGAGCAGTTGGTATTAGGCGTCCAAGTTTGTTGCACCACTTTGCTTCAAAAGAGATTCTTTATGGTGAGGTTTTTGCTGCCCAAATGATCGATTGGAGAAAACGATTAGAAGAGGCGCTTTTGGAGCCCGTTGATGGCTGGACCCAAGTAGACCGGGTAATTACCGCTGGATTCCAATTCTTTGCAGAAAACCCACTTTTTGTACGGCTCGTGAGAAGAGAAGCTCTAGAGGGAGGAAGAAGACTCGGCCAGGAAATGGGAACAGCCCTAAGACCTTTCTTTTTGCGTGCAATTCGCTTTTTTGAGCGCGAGATGGAAGCTGGCAGGTTCCGACGTCACGACCCCGAACAGCTTCTACTGACAGGCTATGGTGCACTTCTGAGCTACTTTAGCGATACGCCTTTTTTGGAGTCTTTGCTGGAAAGTGATCCATTGGATAAGAAATCACTTGAAAGACGCCTAGAACATGTCAGAACATTTTTTAGAGCAGCGCTCTCACCAGTGGTATCTACATTTGATCCAGGTGAGTAGTGCAAGAACAAAGGCTCTCGCCACAAGTTCCACCTTCCTGTGATTTAACTTTAGGTATGGTCTGCATAGACAAGGAAACTCCGGGGAAAACAGTGTGGAAAATGCTTGCCGACGAGAGATTTTTGAACCCTGTCGGAATTATGCAAGGTGGGTTTATATGCGCTTTTGCAGATTCGGCAATGGGCGCAGCATCAATAACTTTTGCATACCCAAGGAAGATTAAGAGTGCAAATGCAGAGATGAAAGTTAGCTTTCTAGCTCCCGTATCAGCTGGAAGTGAACTGATTTGTACAGCTTCTGTTATTTCAGGAGGGAAAAGAGTTGCCTTTGTGGAAGCCGAAATCACAACAAATGGCAAACTTGTGGCCAAGGCATCATCTACTTATATCTTGATAGACCGAGAGTAACTCATGGTTTGTTTGAACCCTTTGTTTAGGCTAAAGATGATCAAATCAGGCTATTTTGGCGTATTGGGACACCAAAAGTCACTAAGTACTCCAGATATCGCATACCATTTAAAGTGTTATTTATTTTGAGCAATCGGATATAGCTCTAAAATACGAAAAGGTTTAAAAATGGGAATTGGCAGTCGTTCAAGTAACTCAATAGCTGATGATGTAACTGAAATCCAGCACTTGGTTGTGGATTACCTCAAGCAAGAGGCCGTTACTCCACTGAAGCAATTTGGCAAGAGGGCTCTTTTTGGCATTTCAGGGGTTCTAACTGTGGCACTTGGAGTATTCATGTTGTCGCTTGCTACATTAAGAGCACTGCAAGTTGAGACTTCAGTATTTCACGGAAATTGGAGTTGGGCACCGTATTTAATAACTATGGTGGCAACTCTGGTTTTGTTGGGCATTATTGCCATGATGGGAATGGCAATTGGTAAATCCTCTAGGAGTTCAAAGTAATGGCAGCTAGTAATTCAAACAAAATAGAGATTTCAGAAATTGAGACACGTCTGAGGGATCTTGACAAGAAAATCACCGGTACCGTGGAAGGCGTAAGGTCAAATGCTTCAAAAGCTTCGATGGCTGGTGCTGCAGCTGTGATATTTGTAATAGTCACTGCTTATTTCCTCGGCCGGAGAAAGGGCAAACTTTCTTCAACCATTGTTGAGATAAGAAGGTCCTAACAAATTGAGGTCCTTACTGTCCAAAGCCAGCAAAATTGCGCTAAAAAAAGGATTGAAAGCAACAGATACTCGATTGCTTGTTATTGGTGCGCTTCTTTTTCTTTTGAAGCAGGTTACTTTGTCCAAAAAAGGCGAAACTAAAG
>JABEUL010000018.1 GCA_013044465.1 Acidimicrobiales bacterium | reverse complement strand
GTTGTGACCAGCAGGCACCCTTGTTGCAACCCATTGGGTTGAAGTCAGGAACGCCCTCTTCTATCTCATGAAATGTTGCAGAGGGCTCCTCTCTTAGAACCTTTCCATCTCTTACGTAAACTCGGTAGGGACAGTTTCCCGGATAACAGTCGACGCAGTGAGTCCCCCACCCGACTTTCTCCCAACTCCACCTAGTCCTGTAACTGCCTTCAGTTGAATCTCCGTGTTGAAACTGAGAATCTCCTATGGCAGTCTCTCCTTTTGCGTCAGTTAACGAACTCACTGCACCTCCACTTTCTAAAAAAGGAGGAGTGCAACTATTTGCACTCCAAACTTTCCAAATAAATTTTTTCCACTAGGAAAACAGATCCGAACAGATAAAGCAGACGATGAGACATAATTGTTATCAATGTCCAACTTTGGACACATGTCTCTCACTGATTTAAAATTGTTCAATTGTTATCCCGTCTATTTCGTAATTGCTACTTAGAAATTTTCGTTTGAATTTCACCAAATTCTTGTTACTACAAGTAACTAGGAGTATTACTCAGAGTAGGTGACTCTCACTAGGGTCTAAAGTCCCAATTGCAATTGCGCCACCTTTTAACTGGGATTTTTCTTGGCATATTACTTGTGTCGGTGAGCCTAAACTCTTGAATTACGATGATTCACCACAATGCCTTGAATTTGACTTCGCCAGAGCGACGCGATATTTTCACTAGTTTCTTTGCCAAATTTGGACATGGAGATGGCTATGGATACGGCCAGGCTCTTATTGATTTTTTGGATTGGGAGATATCAAGCGGTCGAATTCCAGATGGAACTGCCTTCAAAAAGGGGTCTAAATGGTGGAAGGTTGTAAATGGGACTTTGGCAATGGATCTGGCCAATGTTTTAGCTGCTGAGACGGTGGGACCAGAAGCCTCGCCTTGGCTACTCTGGTCAAAAGATATCGGGTCGTCAAATGATCAAGAACTGCTCTGGAAGGCTCACAACTATTCAATTGATAAGGGATGCCAAGTAGCACACCCTTTCTTAGATGACGAAACTAAGGAAGAAAGGCAGTTCATTGAAATTGTCTTGAAAATACTTAACACAAGCCAATCACAGTCAGAGCCAACGAATTCTGGCAAACTTGGCAAACTGACATCTAGGATCTACCCTCGCAGCTATCCCATCTCGGAGATCGAACTTAGCGAGTTAAAGTCAAGTTTAAATTCGCTTAAGACTGGCTCTCATTAGCTATCTCATTAGCAATTTCAAGTGCTGCTTCCGGAGTTATGCCAGCTTTAGCAATCATCCAGCAAGTAAGAGGCGCTGCACTTCTCTCACTTGCATGAGCTGCAACTCCGGCAATGGAAAGTAGAGTGTCTATCTCTTGTTCATTTGGTGGTTCTATCCCAACCTTTTTGCCGAATGCTCCGATCCAGCCTTCCTTGGTTTGTGCCATTTAAAAACCTCCTAGTGCAGTCAATACTAGCCGCCAAAGCCAACTGAAGCCATAGCTTGTGTTGCAAAAGAGACAGTGTCTTTATCAATCGTCACATTTACACAGGCCGGAAGGTTGGATTCAATTGCTCGCTCAATTGCTGGACGAAGATCTTTCAACTCAGTAACTTTCTCTCCATAGCCCCCTAATGATCTGACAAGTTCATGGTAGGCAACATCTCCAATTTCAACTGAAACTAACTCGTCATAGCCGAACATCAGACCTTGTCCATGGTAGGACATTCCCCAAACTCCATTGTTGGCAACCACTGCCACAAATGGGATGTTATGCCTTATGGCTGTTTCAAACTCAATTGCATTGAATCCAAATGCACCATCACCAACCCACAAAAGACAAGGCTTATCTGGAGCGCTTAGAGATGAGGCAATGGCGTAGGGTATTCCAACACCAAGCGCTCCAAAGTATACGCTGGTGCCAAGAAGCTGACCGGGATGATTGGCTGGGAATCCGGCCATGCCATAGGTCATTGCATCTCCACCATCAGTCACATAACTGGCGTCTTGGCCACCAACGTCAACCATTGCACTAACTGCTGCTGCCGGATGGATAAGTCCATTTGGACCAAGTTCAAGTGAGGCGAATGCTTTTCTTGATTCACTGGCAGTCTTGGCCAACTTGTCAGCCCACTCTTGATGCGACGATCCAGACTTATATGCGTCTAATAATGCATCGCAAGTCGCTTTGACGTCAGCTTGAATATTAACTTGACCGGGAAATCCTGTAGCGAGTTCGCCGCCATTTATATCGATACGGACTAATTTGGCACCCTGAAAAAGTGCACCGTTCATAAATAAATATCCAAGTCTTACGCCCATACAAATAATTAAATCTGCATTAGTTGAGGCTTCAATAAAAGAACCAGCAGGTGCAGCTGCGCCAAAACACCACGGATCACTGTCAGAAATTATTCCTCGACCTGCATTGGCCGAATAAATCGGAACTTTGTAAGTGTTAGCAAATGAAGTCAAAGAGTCATGCGCTCTCGACCAGTGTGCCCCTGAGCCCACGACAACCATAGGTCTCTCTGCCTTTTGCAAAAGATCCACTAACAAATCGATATCACTCCCATTTGGCATTGGTCCGGTTTCAGAGATTGGCTGTGCCACGCTATCCAATAGGTGAGCATCAATAGGTTTGGAGAGGATGTCAACTGGAATATCCAGATAAGCTGGGCCCAGTCTTGGAGATCTCGCTTGGGTAAAAGCACTTCTTACATATTCCGCTGCACGCTCAGGACTTGTTACCGATTTCGCCCATTTTGTAATTGGCTCAACTAAGCGAAGTTGGTCAAGTTCTTGAAGAGTCCATGCATCTGCATGCGCCATAGGTCGTCTCCCTGCAAGACACACCATAGGTGTCCCATTGATAAAAGCATTAGAGAGTCCAGTAACGGCATTAGTTAAGCCAGGTCCCGCCGTAACGGCACAAACACCCGTGTCTCCAGTTTTTAATGCCCATGCCTCTGCCATGAGAGCTGCACCCTGTTCATGTCTCGTATCTATTATCTCAATACCGACGTGTTTCATTCCATAGAGGATTGGGTCAATGTGACCACCTTGAAGGGCAAAGACTTTTTTGACGCTATGGTTAGCCAACGCCTTTCCCACTAGAGAACCTGCATCTATGCGCTGATACATTCTGCACTCCTTTGACAAAGCCACAATAGCGCTAGTGTCAAGTTATAGTGAAATTGGAAAGCAAAATAATTTTGGACTCCAATTTCCTAAATATAAATGAGGTCGATATGTCAGAGCTAAATGATAAGTCTCAAACGCTTGATAGCTACAGAAAGAGATTTTCTTGGGAGAAAACTCATTTTGCCACGCACTGTGTCAACTGCATCTCAAGTTGCACTTACAAGGTTTATTCTTCAACAACTGGTGTTCGTTTTCAAGAACAAGCAGGAATTTACCCTGGCCTTGTCACAGATGCACCTGATCGGAACCCAATGGGATGCCAAAAGGGATCGGCTTGGCATAAGCAATTAGATGCACCTGATCGCCTTAAGTATCCACTCAGAAGAGTTGGACCGAGGGGTTCTTCCAAGTGGGAGGTAATTTCTTGGAACGAGGCTTTGGATGAAATTGCAGATAAGTGTATTAATGCCATTATGGAATCTGGTCCTGAAACAGTAATAGTAGATGAGAGCGCGGAAGGCGGGATGGTCTCAATTGCCGCACATTTACGTTTTGCTTCCATTATTGGTGCCACCTCACTCGATGGAATTGCCTCAGTTAACGACTTTCCAGCCGGACACTACATGACTTTTGGTGCAATTACAGGAGGAGGCGCAGCTGCTGACTCGTTTTTTGCCGACACAATATTAATCTGGCATGCCAATCCCGCATATTCAAGAATTGCCTACTTCCACTATCTAACAGAAGCCCGCTATCGTGGTGCGGAAGTGGTCTTAATTGCACCCGATTTCAGCCCTAGTGCGCCGCACTGTGACATCCATATTCCAATAGTGCCAGGAGCAGACTCAGCACTTGCCCTTGGTATGTGCAAAGTAATTGTTGACGAGGGCTTGATGAATGAAGCCTTTGTCAAAGAACAAACCGATCTATCACTTTTGGTGCGACTCGATACAAAAGAACTTCTAAGGGGAAAAGATGTAAATGGGGACACTAGCTCGATATCATTTTTCCACTACGACGAGTCGCTCGGTTTGATGCCGGCCAATCAGGAAAGTCTTTCAAATAGCTACGAACCAGCCTTAAAAGGGCAGTATAAAGTAACCCTTAAAGATGGTGAGACTATTGAGGTCTCCCCAGTATTTGAACTTCTTTTGCAGGAAATTCAAAAATATGATGCAGATTTTGTTAAAACTACCTGTGGAGTCAATTTCGACAGCGTCCAAAGATTGGCTAGAAAAGTAGCAAATGGTCGCACAAAAATCTTAGAGGGTTTTGATACCGCTAAGCATTACCACGGAGACTTGATGGAGCGCTCAATGAATCTTCTCCTTGCTTTAACTGGCAATTGGGGAGCAAAAGGACGAGGACTCGATACTTACGTGGTATTTCCCTTTGATGGCTCTTTCATTCAAGAGATGAAAGAAGGACCAAGTATTCAAAACAGTGAAGCCGTAATTGAAATGATGTCCGCATTATTTGGACCATCATCAAAAGAAAACCCAACCGCACTAAGCCGCCCTGGAATTTGGGACTTCATGTCTATGTCAGCTTCAATGTCAAGTACAACGCCACCAATATATTTCTGGCTGGACCATTGTGGGTATGAGGAAATGTGGAATAAAGAGCAGTGGAGTGACTCTAAACGACCTCTAGTAGATATCATCAAAGAAGCAAGGCCCGAGTGGGAACCCTACATTCGACCCGGTGCCGATAAGTCTCCAAAAATACTTTTCCAACCGGGCACCAACGCATTGAGAAGAACAAGAGGTGGGAGGAGGATGCTCTTGGAGAATTTATGGCCAAAGCTTGATTTAGTTGTATCAATCGACCAAAGGCTCAACTCTGCCTCGCTGCATGCTGACATAGTGCTGCCGGCTGCATATGACACAGAGCGAGTCAATTTGCAGTATCCAATTACTCATTCATTTGAATTAGCATTTGGCGACAAAATTTCAGAGCCCCTAGGTGAATCTAAATCCGACTGGAATATTTTCTCGATGATCTGTGACGCAATTGCAAAAAGATCACTTCAGAGAGGATTGGGTGATCATATTATTGGAAGATCAGCTCCAAAGCCATTAAGAGATGTCGGCAATGCTTTTTCTAAACATGGAAGGCAAAAAGACGAAGAGTCTTTTGTAGACGAACTTCTTCGAGACTCTGGACTTAGTGGAGTTTTAGATGAAAGCTCTTCTCTTGAAACCATTAGAGAAAAAGGTTTCTTGGAAGTTCAAACAAATGGGACATTCCCTCATGGGAAATTTTTAGGCACTTCAATAGATCCTGAGGAGACATTTAGCGCATACAGGTGGCACACTGAAAATAAACTTCCGTATCCAACAACTACTGGCAGAGCAACTTTTTATATTGATCACCCCTGGTTCATCGAAGCTGGCGAAGCTCTCCCTACACATAAGGATCCTCCTTTGATAGGTGGCAATTATCCCCTCGCCCTCACTGGGGGCCATCCAAGATGGTCGATACATGCATGTAATTCCACCAATCCGATTATCCTTGAAACCACCAGAGGTCACCCGACTGTCATTATTAACCCAAGCGATGCGGCACAAAGAGAAATCAGCGATGAAGATCAGGTTGAGGTATTCAATGATTTAGGCAAATTTAGACTGAACGCCAGAGTCTCCCCATCGGTTAGGCCAGGTCAAATAGTTCTTTATTCTGCGTGGGAACCATATGGCTTCAACTCTTGGGAAGATGGAACGATGGTTGAGGCGGGCATGTTCAAATGGCTTCATCTAGCAACCAACTGGGGACATCTTCGATTCTCCCCAATGCAGTGGCAACCCGCACAGTTCGACAGAACCACAAGAGTTGACCTAAGGCGATCAGTGGAGAGCTGAGTGCATAGGATAAATCAGATGACCACATATTAATTTTTTTGACCATGTTGCCACACTGGTAGATTTGGGATATGACAAATCAATTTGAGAGTTCAAATCCCCTCGCACTTGTCACCGGTGCTTCCAGTGGAATCGGAAAAGAATTTGCAATCAAACTTGCATCAGGTCAATCGGCGTTCAACCACAAACATGACCTAATCATTGTGGCCAGAAACGAAAACAGATTAAATGAGGTGAAAGAAGATCTTGAATTTTCATACGGTGTCAGTGTTGAAGTTATCCCCGCTGATCTAGAAACTACCAAGGGAATAGCTTTAATGAAAGAGAGATTTAAAGATAGGTCTCGATCCATCGACGTGTTGATTAATAATGCGGGCTACGGATACTCGGGAAACTTTGGCGAAGTTGAACTGAAACATTCGATCGGTCAAATTAATCTCAATGTTAAGGCGCTAGTCTCCTTAACTTACTTTGCAATCGAGTCAATGAGACAATCAGGTGAGGGTTACATCTTGAACGTCTCTTCAGTTGCCGGTTTTATGCCTGCGCCAACTAGTGCAATTTATGCAGCCACGAAAGCTTTTGTAACCAACTTTTCTCAGGGAATTAGAGAAGAGATTAGTGACACTGGGATCAAATTGACTTGCTTGTGTCCTGGTTTTACCCGCACTGAGTTCCAAGACCGTGCCAATGTAGACCAGAGAAATATTCCGGGGTTCATGTGGCAAAATGTAGGACAAGTAGTTGATGCGGGCTTAAATGGACTTGCTAGAAATCACGGACTTGTCACGCCTGGAATACATAATAAGTTACTAGTGTCTACAACTCATGCAATACCTTCTGATGTATTGCGAACTATTGCCGGCTTGGTTGCCAGACGTCTTTAACGCCTGCTACAAAATGGAAAAATGAATTTCACTTTAGCGGAGGTGTCTTGTTATCAGCTTTATACGCCAGGATTATTTGGGACCTTCCTGCATCAATTAGTTCTTGACTAGGATGGTCGGCCAAAAAACTTTGAAATTGGACCACTGCTTGTGAAGGTTGATCATCATCGTTAAATAAAATTGTCCCGAGGTAGAGCCTGGCTTCGGCGAGGTTGGAGTCTATTTCGATTGCCTTTTGAATCTCTGCTTGACCAATTTCAACCAGAGCGGGGTCGTGATTTGCTTCTCCTGATTGAGAAACCAACCAACCTTGCTCACTTAAGGCATAAGCATTTTTTGGATCTATTGAAAGCACTTGCGAGTACATAGCTAAGGCTGCTTGTTCTTGATTATCCGCGCTGAGATTTCTAGCATCAGTTAATAATTTTGATACTGGAATCTCATTTGAAGAGGTTTTTGCTCCAGGAAGTTTTAATCCTGACATCAAACCTGCCACATAGAGGGCAGCTAAAGCAAATGAGAATAGGGCGCCTCTAAATAAAAGCTTCCGCTTGGCTCCCAAGAGCACCCTGTAATTCTGGCTTCTTTTATCACTTTTCGTTTCGATGACGACATCATTTTCTGGCTGAAGCCTACGTTTTAATCCAACGCCTATTAGAAACAGTATTACTGCAACAATTAGGCCAATAGGAAACCACCATGCCAGACTCGCTAAAGCACTTCCTGTGGGAGCCAAAGATATTCCTGACCCATAGGCACCCTCGAGAGTCGTCATAATCTCTGAGTTGCTTTGACCTGCTTGGATGTCGTTTAAAACTTCAGCTCTTATATCTACTGCAATCGGTGCTGAGGAATCTAGAACGCTTTGCCCTTCACATGCAGGACATCGAATTTGGGCATCTAGTGCTTGAGCTCGTTGAGTCACACTCATGGGAGCTGGTTTAAGTACTACTAAACCTACTGCACTGATAAGTAACAGAGCAATCAGGCCCCAACCAAGACGATACTTTAGCTTATTCTCGCTAGTTTGTTTCGGGGCTTCACTCACCTAAGGACTTGGCCTTTGATATAACTGAATCCAAACCCTGATCTGTAACAGGTCCGATCAGTTTTGCCAACACTATTCCTTGGGGATTTATGACAAAAGTCTCGGGAGGTTCACTTACCCCGAATGCTGTGGCTATTGAACCTGTTGTGTCATCAATTGATGGCCACGTTGACCCAGAACTGTGTAAAAAATTTTCAGCATCACTTGATGGATCGTTAAAAGCAACTCCTAGGACTACAGCGTCCCCAGTTTTGCCGTGCTGGTATGCAAATTGAACTAATTCTGGCTCTTCTATTTGGCAAGGTGTACACCATGAAGCAAAAAAATTGATTACAACATACTTTCCCCTAAAAGCCGACAAGTTTATAAAACCGTTCCCATTTAAAGATGTCCCAGATATTGACGGAGCATTTTGACCTACTAGTGGAGATGGTGCTTGAACATTTCCCGCTTGCGGCCGGGTAGCTAAAATTGCAACAAGTGCAATTGCAACAAGTGCAACAGTGAAACTTGCAAGAATCACTACTCGTGAACGACTCCTTGGCGTGAGTTCATTGGGCGAGAGAGGGGTTTGGCTTAATTGATCAAAATTGGCGTCACTCATCTTTTCAGCTCTTCAAGTTCTGAACCAGAAGATTTATCTTGGAGCAACTCGCTAATAGACTCGATAGATGTGATTCTAGGCCGAGTGGCAACTCTCTTTCTTCTAGATAAAACGGATGCAAGCCCGCCAAAAAATACCACAAATCCCCCTATCCAGATCCATGCGACCATAGGCTGGACAATTACTCCTACTACTATGCTCGACTGATTCGCTCCTGTGGGCAGTTCCGCCACAGTCAAATAAACGTCTCGTATCAAATTTGAATCTATTGCTGGAGTTCCCACACCCTCATTCGTATTTCCAAATACAGTAATCTCGGGTCTGTAATTTCCTGATCCATTAATTTCCAAATTTGCAGAAGTAACTGTTTTCCCAGGCAAATCAACTACTCTGGTCCCCAGGTAGGTAATCTTGACACCGTCAAAGTAAGCAGATTTTCCAGGTGAGATATTTACTTCTCCACGCTGGCCATACGAAAGGGCCGCCACCATGCCAACGCCAATAATGACAAGGCCAATATGAGCGATCATCCCTCCCCCTTCTCTCCCAACTAATCCTCTCCACCATCCCGACTTAGCCCGATGAGAAGAAAGAATCGATACTTTTAGCTGCATCATTGCCACACAAAACGCAAATGCGGCTAGCCCAAAGGCGCTCAATGCCGCCAAGTCACTAGCTCCGTTAATCACCAAAATGAAAAACACGAGTGCTCCGAAGAATGCCGGAATAAAAAGACGTTTACGCAAAAGATCTAGATTGGCTCCTTGATAGGAAAGAATTGGCGCCACTCCCATGGCAATAAGTATGAAAAGTCCAATTGGCACACTTAAGGAATCGTAGTAGGGCCTTCCGATACTTATTGTGTTTCCGAATGCAGAAGCAACTATGGGGAATGTAGTTCCAACTAGCACAACCAAAGTAAGTGCACTAAAGGCTAGGTTATTGGCCACAAAGGCTGCAGGTCGAGACCAAGCGAGCTCTATTTTATTTCCAAGTCCAAGTAAGTGGCCTCTTGTGGCAACAAGCAACGTCGAGCCCACCAATGAAACAATCAATGCCACTGCAAGTGCTGGCCCAACGGCTCCTGAATTTGCAAATGCATGGACGCTTTCAATCACTCCGGATCTGGTCAAGAAAGTTCCTAAAAGTGTCAGATTAAACGTTGCCAATACGAGCGACATTGACCAGGTTGTAAGCATGGACCGATTTTCGGTAGCAATGTTTGAATGCAGTGAGGCAGTTGCCATAAGCCACGGCATGAGCGCAGCATTTTCCACTGGATCCCAAGCCCAAAATCCACCCCAGCCAAGTACCTGATATGACCACCAAGCTCCCATAATAATGCCCAAACTTAAGCAAGACCATGGAATCAACATGAATTTGCGAACCTCATATAGCCAGATTTTGCCCCTCGATCCCGCTAAAAGCCTGCCGATAGTGAGTGCAAATGGGATTGTAAAGCCGACAAAACCCGTATAAAGCAATACCGGATGGATTGCCACTAATAAGTTGTCCTGGAGTAGTGCATTTGGACCGGCTCCATCGGATGGGATAGCACCCACTGTTTTTGAAAAAGCATCAGCTGGACCAATTAGTAGCACCAAAAAGAAAATGACGACTAGACCAATTACAAACCTCGCCCACCAGACTACAAGTGAGTCTGATTTTCGATATCTATAAACAAAGATTACACTGAATATCCCGAGTAAAAATACCCACAGGAGTATAGAACCGCTCAGTGCCGACCATAGGCCTGTGATGGTATATAAAAGAGGGGTCTCTCTTGCATTGTTCTGAGCCACAAAGGCAATTGCAAAGTCGTGAGTAATTAAAGCATGCTCCATTGCCCCAACCGCAATTAGGCAACCCGCCAAGTTCAGGTATACATAAGCATTGGTATATGCAATAGAAGGTGGTTTCTCAGAATTAGTACCTTTTCTCTTGAGACGCGAGTATAGAGAGTAACCGATTGCTATCAAACCAATCACCGAACTTATTAGTGCCAGAAGTACTCCGGCTTTCCCTATGACTATATTTAAGTCATTCATCTACTTGTTCCGTTTTGCGCCTTTACCCGGTTTGGATGCTCTGCTATATAAACGCTGGAATGTTTTACCATAATTTGATTTGTCTCAAAAGTGAGGGAAGTGTCGCCTGGACCACTACCTGAATCAAAATGACCTACCAGCACCACGGGTATACCCTGCTGAAAAAGTGAAGGCGGTGACCCACTGTCAATTATTGGCAAAGTCACACCGTTAGAAGAAATTGAAAAAAGCGTTTGGGCACCATTGCGTCTGATTGAACCATCCACCACCGTTCCTTCGACTCTGAATGTGGAAGTTCCAAGTGTCGATCTATCTGCTACAGCTTGATCAACTGTTTTGAAGTACTGAATCGAGTTAGTTAATCCTTGATACATCAGATAGCCAAACGCACAGATTAGAACTATGGCTACAACAATCAGTCTGCGCTTTCTAGCCTTCTTTGACTTCTCTACCTTTTTGGCTAGGAGATTTAGATCGGTATTTGCCAAGCCATTAGATGAATCCAAGCTTCTAGAAGTTAAATCCTCACTTGTAAGCGTGTTCTCACCACTTTTCTCGTCGCTGAAAAAAGCTGTGTTTCTATCAGTCATTTTCTGGTTTTAGCTTGTCTTTTCCACCCATTAGCTTAAGCAGCCTCATCTTCTTAAGATAAAGTGAAGCTCCATAGATCGCCGTTGAAACTACCGCCACGCTATAGCCCGCTACTACATAGCTATTCATTTAACATCCTCGGACTCTTTTAGGCGCTCCTGTATTGATATAGATATGTAGGCCCGCTCCTTTGCCTGTTCTAAAAGCATATTTTCATATCTAAGTCTCACCAAATATACCCAGATTAATGTCACGGCAACAAAACTGATTCCCATAGTTACAGCAATTATGCCGTGAACTCTTAAATTAAGATTTGGAGTGAGAACCGAAGCTTTTTGATGAAGTGTATTCCACCAGTCAACGGAAAAATGCACGATAGGTACGTCAACGGCAGCAATAAGTGCAGTGATGGAGTTCCTTGTCGCTTTGGCACTTGGTGATCCTCCAACTGATCTAACTGCCATGTATCCCAAGTAAAGAACCAACAATACTGCAGTCAAAGTTAATCTGGCATCCCAAGTCCACCACACTCCCCAAGTCGTTCTCCCCCAAATAGAACCAGTAATAAGAGTTAGGGCCAAAAACAGTGCTCCAACCTC
Organism: Acidimicrobiales bacterium; assembly: GCA_013044465.1. Lineage (GTDB taxonomy): Bacteria > Actinomycetota > Acidimicrobiia > Acidimicrobiales > JABEUL01 > JABEUL01. The sequence goes on along the minus strand of JABEUL010000018.1, from coordinate 3,029 downwards.
GGCACTTGCCCCAGCTACTCGGTCCCAAAAAAGCGATCGCGTCCTCTTCCAAAGCCACAGAAGTGAGGCAACTGTAGTCGTTCCAAATGCGAGGTAAAGTGCGCCCCAGGCTAAGGCTGGATGGACATATAAAAGACGCCCAGTATTCCCGAGAACTTGGACTGGTGGAGTCACAAATAGGCCTAAAACTAGTGTAAGCAAAGTAGTTAAAAGCCCGAGAACTCCTACAATGGTCCTCCACCTACAGTGATAACTTGCCCTTAACGCACTATCTAGCTCTCCATCTTCTTGAGAAACTCCTGGTAATCGAGGTTCCACATGCGCGACATTTGGAATTTGGTCGTAACTTTCACTATTGCCTTTAGTGGCATTCACTTCAAGTGTCAATTCTCCTCCAGGAGCGATTCAGATACGACAGTCCCTACTGACAAATATGCAATAAATAGGACGGCAAGAACACCTAACCATTCAAGAATACTCGCTTTGGAACCCCCTAATGCAGGCACCGACACTTTAGTAGCCGCTAGTACTACAGGCGCTGCCACTGGCAGGAACAACAACGGCAGTAGCGTCTCGCGCACATTGCTTGCTAGAGACATCATGCCAAACAAAATACCTGCTGAACATAGCGCCCCAACAGCCAAAAAGCCACCTAGCACCATCGCCAGGATACTCAAAATGTCAGAAAACCCTGAGTTAAATATGGCTGCACTTGAAAAAATGATCACGACTCCGATTAAAAACACCTGAATTGTTGCAGCCATGGTCTTTCCTAAATAAAGCCCACCTGGATCTATCCCGAATAGCCTTATCCCGTCAGCTCCAATTTCGTCCTCGATCGCAATGGATCTGGTAACGGCCAAAAGGGAAACTAGCAGAATGGTGATCCAAACGAGACCTGGAGCGGCTCTAGAGAGTACTTGGTTATCAGGACCCAGTGCAAACCCGAAGATAATCAAAACCGCACCTGCCAACGGCAGCACTTGAAAAGCCAGGACACGACTCTTCATCTCAATTTTGACATCTTTTTTAAATACAATCCATGAACTCTTAAGCATTTGGTTTATCTTCTACCACTCTTCCCCCTGCAAGTGAAATCACTCGAGTGACATGTCTTTGATTGGCCCCATGTTCATGCGACGCATATATTACTGTCGCCCCTTTATTTGCCGCATCTAAAACTAATTGATCGAGAACTCCTCTTGAGATTTCATCAAGTCCCGAGTGTGGTTCGTCAAGCAAAAGTATTCTCGGTTTTGACCACAGAATCGGTGCCAAAGCTAATCTTTTTTTTTGCCCGTGAGATAAGTTTCCTGCCTTTTCCTTTCCTAGTTTGACACTGAGACCTACAAGCGCTAGGGCTTCATTAGTTATTTCCTTCAAATAATCATTGCCATTTTTTTCACTTGTTTTTGGTATTTCTGATTGAGATAACCTAATTGAAAGAAAATACTTGATATTGTCCTGGCCACTCAAGTCGTAATAGATCGGAAGCTTATGGCCCAGATAACCTATTTCACTTCGAATTTGATTTCCCGAAGATCCATCTAGGGAAATACCCAAAACACTTGCATTTCCCCTCGAAACTGGTATTAAACCGGCAATAAGTCTTAATAAAGACGTCTTCCCAGATCCGTTTGAGCCTCTGAGAAGTATTATCTCGCCATTTTTGGCGTCAAAATTAATACCGGCCAACACCGGATAGTCCCCAACCAAAGATATGACGTTTTTAAGCGCAATAGTTTCGGGCATCAATTCACAACTCGTTGAACTACAAATTTACCTTGCTTTTAAACATGGACTTTCAAAGTCATGAGCTAATTCGTCAATTAATCGCCTATCTAAAGGGAAATCGACCTAATCTGAGCTCCAAATGTGTGTCTTGGAACCTTGATTTATGCATTAATTAAAGGTTAACCGACCTGTTTTCCTGGCTATGTCTTGCTGTAAGGCTTTACTTGGTTTAGCATTTTATAAGTGAGTAATTCGCAAACGCCTCCAGAAAATCCAGACGAGTGGTCTGATGAGGAGTGGATCGAGTGGCTCAATGCCACTGATCCGGAAGACGATGAGCCACCCCACAAGGACTTATTCAAGAGGATCTCGAACTCTTCAATTGCCCAGATCATGGCTCCAGGGATGCTTGGCCTTTATAACATAATCTACCAGCAGCAAGACAACCAAACAGTCGAATACGTCATGGAAAAGCCAGCATCACTTCATAACGATATTGGCGAACTAATAATTGGCAGTGAACCGGATTCTGCAGTATTCACTCCTACCGTTGCCCAAAGTGCCGTAAAATTCATGATCGATCGAGCTGAAATCGACGACATCTACGACATAGCAAAAATTCATGTACATTCCTTCACAATGGGGTATGACGATTTAGTTGATCACAAATTAATCCACTACTATAACTTCGAGAATCGTGTGCATCTCTGGCGAAAGTTGATTTCAGAGTCATCACCTCCAAAAACCCTATCCATAAAACTTTTAGCTGACCAAAAAATTGCCGGTATCACTCACTACGGGCCCGACCGTGTGACGGGAAATGAAACATGTGAAATTACTGGTTTCTACCTCCATCCAAGCTTCTGGGGAATGGGCGGGGGAACGCTATTACTTCAAGGAACACTGGAAATTGCAAAAATGGCGTCATACAAAAAAGTTGGACTTTGGGTATTAAGCGAAAATGAAAGAGCTATTAAGTTCTACACCAAAAATGGATTTTCTCCTGATGGATCAAAGAGAATTGAAAACATCGCAAATGTTGAGATCGAAGAAATTCGGATGGACTTTGACCTTTAGTCAGTCAATTTCAATTTCTTGGGACCCGCATACTTGAGATTAATTTGAGAAAGCTACTCCTGCGATCACATGGGGAAGGGCACGCATATCGGGAGATCTAGAGAGCAATCTAAATAGGTAATCTCGAGTTTCGCACTTTAATTTGAGAAATATCTTTTCTGCCTGGGTATTTGGATACTTTTAGGCCATTATTTTTGTAGTGTACTTAAGGTTCTTGG
>JABEUL010000233.1 GCA_013044465.1 Acidimicrobiales bacterium | reverse complement strand
GCCTTTAATAACCCCTGATCAGATTTTGAAGTCTGGAGCAATATGAGCGTTGAAAAATCAGAAGTTTCCTTGGCAAAGTCAGAAATTGCTTGAATATCTTCATCTTCAAGTTTGGGCACTTCCCTTACAATTACAACTCTTTTCGATGACAAAAACGGCGGTGTCCTGCAGTCATCTAGGATGTGGGCAATATTAATCTCCTCGCCGCTGTGTTCTTCAACTACGAGGACCCGGTCCTCATCTCCTACTAAGTCATCGCTTAGCTTGCGCGCCTTTTGGGCAACAAGGGATGAGTCCTCACCTCGAATCAACACTACCGCTGGAATTACCTCGTCTCCCACGACTTCCTCTCTCTTTGGATAATCCTATCTAAAGTCAATAGCCCTAATTTCGTCTCCCTTACATCGTGCACCCTAACAATTCGTGCACCATTTAAAACCCCCCAAAAGACTCCCGACAGTGAAATCGCACCCCTTTGATCAACCGGGAGATCATAGAGATCAGAAAGGCAGGTTTTGTATGAAGCCGACAAAAGAAGGGGCCGTGACAAGCTATCAATTAGGCGTCTTGTGTTTCTTAATAGTTCCAATGACTGAGGCGTAGTTTTCCCTAGGTCCAATCCAGCATCAATAACAATTCTTGATCTGTCAACTCCTAAATCTTGGGCAAGTTCTATTTTGGACTCCAGAAATGTAGTTACGCTGTCAACAACACTGTCATAAGTTGGACTTGGATCCATTACCCTTGGCCTGAGTCTTATGTGGGTTGCAACCAAACTCCCGCCATGTTTTTTCGCAGATTCTATATACATTGGATCACTAAATCCACTAATGTCATTGCCTAGTAGAGCACCTGCTCGAAATGATTCATCAATAACGGTGGCATTCCAGGTATCGACTGATATGGGAAGGTCAAATCGCTCTTTTAATGCAATTACTGCAGGAATCACTCGTTCTAGCTCTTCTTCTTGTGACACTGCATCACCCGGGCCTGCTTTGACACCACCAATATCTAAAATATCTGCACCATCTTTCACATGACCTTCAGCTTTTTTGAGGAATTGATCGAAGGCAAAATAGCTTCCATGGTCAACAAAGGAATCTTTAGTTCTATTTAAAATAGCCATGATCAAAACTCTTTGACTTAAATCATATGAGGAGTTCCCAAGGTCAAATTTCCACTTCTCCGACTCGACTTTTTTATCAATATAAGTATATTTTTCAATAAAATTAAGTCGCATAGGGTATTGGCCAAACTACAGTTTTTATTGGTTTAAGCAAATAATTTGTTGGAAAGCTTTTTTCGATAAAGCGCACCGAGTGGATCTTCTGAAGCAAGGGTGGCCAATAGGTCTAGGAACTCTTGTTTGCAAGCTTCGTCATCCTTAACTTTTTCAAGCAAAGTATCTAACCGTAATGTAGTTTCAGCCTCAGAATTCGGCAAGCCTGTCATTCCGAGTCTTGCCTTAGCTCCAATTTGAATAGTCTCAGGAGTATCTGGAATTTTCGCAATGATATCAAGTGCTTCTTGATATCTTGCTGAGTCAATGAAAATGTTCCCGAGCGCAACAATGGCGCCTCTGTGGTCACCTTCAAGTTCAAGAGCTTTTCTTAATGACGCCTCATCACCTAGTTCGGCAAGCAGATCAGCTTCAGATTTAGTAGGGGCTAGTTTGTTGACAAAAGCCTCCACTTGTGCTTTTGGAACAGCCCCTAGAAAACTGTCTACAACTTTGGACTCATAGATTGCAAAAACAGCTGGGATGGATTGGACTTGGAATGTCTCAGAAACCTTCGGGTTTTCATCTACATTAACCTTGGCCAGAAATACCTTTCCATCGGTTTTGTCTATCGCTTCTTCGAGAATTGGTCCAAGTGTCTTGCATGGTCCACACCAAGGAGCCCAAAGATCGATGACCACTGGCGTGGTGGCCGAGCGCTTCAAAACCTCTTGATCGAAAGTTTCATCAGTTACATCTAACACATATATGACCTTACCACTGATAATAATTGGTCCTGCAGATGACATTTCGAGAGAAGCCAAGGGACGCAGTTGGCACAATTTTGAGTTTAAAAGGGGATTTAGATCCGATTTCTTGGCAAAAGTCCATATTTTGATTACCCATCGACATGTAATTTGGGTTAATTTCATAGATGTGACAGATTTAGTAAATCCAGGTATTGATGAGAGTTCACTTTCAGTATGGCTTCAAGAAAACGTGGCGCAATCAATGCCGCCATATGACTATCAACTGGTCGATGGCGGGAGGTCAAATCTTTCATATATAGTGAGCGATTCGACTGGGTCCAAATTTCTCCTCAGGCGACCTCCGGTCAGTCACGTATTAGCTAGTGCTCATGACATGAAAAGAGAGTATCGTGTCATGGAAGCACTTAGAGATACTTTGGTGCCCGTGCCTGCAATGTATGCATTTTGTAGCGATGAAGCTGTTAATGGAGCCCCGTTTTATGTAATGGAATATGTTGAGGGGTTTGTCCTTAGGGATAAAAAAAGCGTCGAAGATGCGGGTTTAGATGTTGCGGAGCGGAAGAAATGTTCTAGTAATTTAGTCCAGGTATTAGCTAATCTTCATCAAGTTGACTACGTAGCTGTTCATCTGGATAATTTTGGAAAACCCGGTGGCTATATAGCTCGACAAGTAGCAAGGTGGAACAAACAGTTTCTTGCAATGTGCGAACCAAGCGAAGAACCCTATGGAGTAATTAATGCTATTTACGAAAAACTTGAGAAAAATATTCCACGAGAGACTAAAACTACGATAGTCCATGGAGACTTTAGACTCGACAACACCGTAGTATCAAAAGATGGCGAGGTAAAAGCAGTTTTAGATTGGGAGCTTTCCACTTTGGGTGACCCACTTGCTGACCTCGCACTTTTGCTTGTATATTGGGTCGAGAAAGACTCAGGTAATCCGCTATTAGTTCCCTCACCAAGTGCCATGGAGGGATTTTATACAAAAGCAGAGGTAGTGGAGAGTTACGTTAAACTAACTGGTCAGGATGTTTCTAATTTAGATTTTTATGTGGCTTTTAGTTACTACAAATTGGCTTGTATCCTACAAGGTGTTTTAACCAGATATCGATTGGGTGCCAGAGCAGGTGACAGCAGCGGAGCAGAGGGATTTGCTAAGCAAATAGTTCTTCTTGCCGATATGGCCACTGAGGCACTTGATAAGAGTTTGAATACAAGAGATTAAGGAAAATGAATTGAATTTGATTGAACGACACTCAGCTAGAACTCTTGTGTCACCAGTAATGATCATGGTTTTAGATGGATGGATTGATGCAGGCGCTGCCGCAGAAGGTGCCATAGGTCACATCTTGTCAAGTACTCAAGCAGAACCATATGCAAGTGTAAATACTGACACGCTTCTCGATCAAAGATCCAGAAGACCTTCTCTTTTGATCAATGATGGCGTACACGAAGGCTTAACTTGGCCAAGAATTGAGATGTTTGCCTTAAATGATTCAGGAGGAAACGATATCTTGCTCCTCATTGGGCCTGAACCGGATATGAATTGGCGGACTTTCGCGAGTGACATCGTAGATTTTGCGCTACTTGAAAAGGTACAAATGCTAGTTGGATTTGGTGGATTTCCAGCCCCTGCCCCTCATACCAGACCCGTTAGGCTGGCTTCAACAGCATCATCGAGAGAACTAGCATCAAAGATCGGCTTTGTAGGGGGTTCAATTGAAGTTCCCGCAGGAGTGCAAGCTGTATTAGAAGAAGGATTTTCTTCAGTGGGTATTCCTTCTATTGGGCTTTGGGCAAGAGTTCCCCATTATGCCTCAGGAATGCCCTATCCAGCGGCATCGGCGGCATTAGTGGAGGCATTGAATACTATTGCAGGGCTTACCTTTGACACGACTAACCTCTGGAACGCTGCCGATGCCACCAGGATAAAGGTGGATAAACTCATAGCTCAAAGTGAAGAGCATTCAGAAATGGTTCACCTTCTAGAGTCAAGTATTGATGCTGCCGAGGGAAATGCCATGAATCTATCCAACATGCCAACGGGTGATGAAATTGCAGATGAATTAGAACGCTTTTTAAGAGAAGAGCGAGATCAGGAAAAATAATCAAAATAGGCTTGTTAATTTGGGAGCTGCACCTTAATTTTGTGATTTAGTTTTGTTTATTTTCCGATATCAGATTAGTTCTTAGTCAAAACACCATCTTACCTACGAACCAGCTAAATTACATCTTCACCGTCAATGACTTAAATCGTACTTGCTGTAATCATTTAGGGAGTCGCCTAACAAATACAGGAGAGTTTCTTTGAATTTGTACTGTAATTACTATAAATCCGGTTCAAGCTTGGTTGTCTCTAACCCGTGAGATGCAGAAAAAATAGAATTTGGAGAAGTTTAAAGGCTTCGTTTGGACACATGGTGAAAATGCGCCTAAGCTAATCCACCATGAAAGTTGATGGAGGAATCGGATTTGGAATGGAGCCGGGAGATGCCGGCCGCTTAGCTCTTGAACAGGAGAAGCTGGGATATGACGGAGTTTGGGCCCCAGAAACTGGCCACGACCCTTTTATACCCCTTGCTCTGGCATCTGAGCACACTACAACCTTAGAACTCGGTACAGGCATAGCAGTGGCCTTTGCGAGGAATCCAATGAATTTAGCAATGTTGGCTAATGACCTGCAGATCTTGTCCAAGGGAAGGTTCTTACTGGGACTTGGATCTCAGATAAAACCCCACATTGAAAAGAGGTTTTCCATGCCTTGGAGTCATCCGGCTCCGAGAATGAGGGAGATGATTATGGCTATGAGAGCCATCTGGGACTCTTGGCACAATGGAGGCAAGCTTGAATTTCGAGGGGAGTTCTACACCCATAGCTTGATGACTCCATTTTTCAACCCAGGACCAAGCAAGTACGGGTCCCCAAAGGTGTTTTTAGCAGCCGTAGGAGAATTGATGGCAGAAGTGGCGGGCGAAGTAGCTGATGGGGTACTAGTCCACGGCTTTACCACTGAAAAGTATCTAAAAGAAGCCACAATGCCTGCAATTGAGAGAGGGTTTGCCACCTCAGGAAAGAATAGATCAGATTTTCAGGTCTCATATCCTGCATTTATCGTCACAGGTGACTCAGATGAATCTAAAGAACAAGCAGCCACTATGGTTAGGAGCCAGATTGCATTTTATGGTTCAACCCCTGCATATCGACCGGTACTTGAAATGCACGGTTGGGGAGAACTTCAGAGCGAACTGCACCCTTTGTCAAAGGCAGGGGAGTGGATCAAGATGGGCTCCTTGATAACTGATGAGGTATTAGAGACTTTTGCCGTTGTAGCTGAAATTGATGATGTGGCCGGGAAATTAAAAGAACGTTTCGGCGGGGTAGTAGACAGGATTAGCTTTTACGCACCATACTACCTTGACCCAGACAAATGGCAGACTATCGTCGCAGGTCTTCGTTCGTAAACTAAATCACTTCAAAGTGGTTTTAAAAGTTCTGAAACATAGTTTCGCATGCACAGACTTCTTTGGAGCTTGCCTGACGAAGTTTTTGGGATGGAGCCCGGACTAACTAAGGCAACGTCTGTTAAATCTATTCCTATGTGGCTCTTTAAGTCCTTTTGAATAGCACTTCTTATTTTTGAAAGTTCATGTGCAGACTCTACCCTGGTTTCTGCCACTACAACTATCTCTGGTTCACCTTTCCTGGTAGCAGTTGCGAACGCTATGACATTACCCGCCCTTACCCCACTTATGCCGGCTGCTCTTCGTTCAACATCTTCGGGATAGATGGATCTTCCATCTAGTTGGATAATATCTTTAATGCGACCACAAGCAACTAATTCATCATCTGAGATAAATCCTAAGTCACCGGTCTTTAACCATCCATCATGAAATGCCTTAACATCATCTTGCGGGTCCAAATATCCCGGTGTAACTGAAGTTCCCCGAATCTCGATCTCCCCAACATGGTTACTCTCTACTTGATTGCCCGATGTGGTGTCAACTATACGAACCTCCATTCCCGGAATTGGGGTTCCAAGTTTTGCAAATCTTCTTAACCACTCTTTGTCAATACCTTGTGACGGTGTCACAGCAACGCTGTCATGTTCAAGCCTGTATCGATCAATAACAATGCTTGACATGCCACTCCCTGGTTCAGGAAATGTTACAGCCAGAGTAGATTCAGCCATCCCAAACGCACAAAATGCACAACCCGGACTTAGATTCAAGTGCTCACCTGCCGCCAAAAAGTCTTCACGGGCTTCTGGGATTATTGTCTCAGCACCATTTAGTGC
>JABEUL010000232.1 GCA_013044465.1 Acidimicrobiales bacterium | reverse complement strand
GCCCAGGCCAAGGGAAATTTGGCGAGATTGAGGTTAATTTTGAGAAAAGTTCAATCATGGATGAAGTATTTGGAAAATCTGCCTTGGTGCAGTGCCGCCACCACCAAGCTGTCTGCGAAATAGGAAAAGGCCTAAGTGCGACTGGGAATTTTAATGACGGAGTGATCCATTCCATCGAAGGAAATGAAGGGCTTAAGTATTTAGTGGGAGCCCAGTGGCATCCAGAACAGACAAGAGATACCAAATTGATTACGAGCTTGATTAAAGGAGCAAAGAATTAGATGACCGATTATATGGAGATAGTCAACCCGGCAACTTCGGAGATTTTGGAAAAGATTGAGTCTGCTGACCAACAAGAGGTCGATGAAGCTGTGGCTAATGCAAAACAGGCATGGCCTAAATGGGCTGCAATGGCGCCAAATGATCGTGCAAAATTGATGAGGGATTTTGCCAAGGCTGTTGAAGATAATGCTGATGAGCTTGCCTTGATTGAGTCAAAAAATGTTGGCAAACCAATTGAAGACGCTAAGTGGGAGATCTTAGAGGTTGCCCAGGTGCTTCTTTTCTATTCAGGAGCGATAGATAAACACTATGGTGCGACAATTCCGGTTGCTGGAGGAGTTGACATGACTTTCAACGAACCCTTGGGAGTAGTAGGAGCGATTGTTCCGTGGAACTTCCCGGCATTAATTACTTCTTGGAAAGTTGGACCGGCTTTAGCTACAGGAAATGTGATTATTGTAAAGCCCGCAGAATGGACGCCTTTAAGCGCTATTAGGTTGAGTGAGATTGCACTAGAAGCTGGAATTCCAAAAGGAGTCCTGACGGTATTGCCTGGTCGTGGACCAGTAGCGGGAATGGGATTAGTAAATCACTCTGATGTAGCCAAAATTGCATTTACCGGCTCGACAAGCGTTGGAAAACTCATCATGCAAAAGGCATCTGAGACTATTAAAAGGGTCACACTAGAACTAGGTGGCAAATCTGCAAACGTTATATTTGCTGATGCTGATTTAGATGAAGCAGCAAAAGCTGCACCGATGGCTGTGTTTGGAAACACTGGACAAGATTGTTGCGCGAGAAGTCGGATCCTTGTAGAGGCCTCCGTGTATGACAAGTTTTTAGAGAAACTTATTTCAAATACAAAAAAAGTAGTAGTTGGAGACCCACTTGATTCAAAGACCCAAGTTGGACCATTGGTAACCAAAGAGCACAAGGCTAGAGTTGACACATTTTTGAACCCACTAGAGTCAGATGTGGAAATGGTTTTTGAAAGTTCTCTGCCAGATTCAGGGGGAGTGTTCTCGCCACTTCGCATTTTAGCAACGACTAAGAAATCGGCCAGGGTGGTAAATGAGGAGATTTTTGGACCAGTAGTTACGGTCATTCCATTTAAAGATGAAGCAGAGGCTATTGAACTTGCCAACTCGACGGTCTATGGACTGTCAGGATCTATTTGGACCAATTCGACAGGACGAGCCTTAAGAGTGGTGCGTGCTCTTAGAACTGGAACTTTATCTGTCAATTCCAACTCCTCTGTTAGAACTTCAACGCCATTTGGAGGAATGGGAATGTCAGGAATCGGGCGTGAATTAGGGATGGAAGCACTGCGGTCATATACCGAAGTGAAAAACGTTTTCATTTCGGACAAGATTTAGGAAGCGATTTACGTGTTTAGTAAAGATTGGATAGATCGGGATTCAAAGAGAGTTTGGCATGGCTTTACTCAGATGTCTACCTATGGCGACCTGGACCCCGTAATTGTCGAGCGGGGAGAAGGTCATTATCTTTTCGATGTAGATGGAAATAAATACTTGGATGCTATTTCATCCCTTTGGGTCACGACCCTAGGCCATAAAGTGCCAGCGCTTGATAAGGCAATAGTTGACCAACTTGGCCGTATTGCGCACTCTACTTTGCTCGGCAACGGCAGCAAAGTAGTTATTGAACTAAGTGAAGCTTTGGCGAAAGTTGTTCCAATCGAAGACCCACACTTTTTATATGCTTCGGACGGCGCTAGTGCACTCGAGCAAGCACTCAAAATTGCATTTCAGTATTGGAAAAATCTTGGAATTGGTAATCGAGAAACCTTTTTAGCTCTTGGGGATTCTTACCATGGTGACACTATGGGTTCAGTATCACTTGGTGACGGTGGATTCGGGACCAATTTATTTGATCCTCTCAGATTCCAGGTGCTTAGAACCCCGGGATATCTGGCGTCGAACTGGCTAGAAATGGCTCTCGAAACTGTTGTGGAAGTGAAAGATCGTTTAGCTGCTGTTGTATTTGAGCCGATTTGTCAAGGCGCTGCTGGGATGTATGTAGCATTACCACAGGATGTAAAAACATTCGTGGATAAATGCCAAGAGCTAGAGATTTTGGTAATTGCAGATGAGGTAGCTACTGGATTTGGAAGAACTGGGGAGATTTTTGCTTCCACACTCGCAGGTATTACTCCTGACATAATGTGTATTGGAAAGGGCTTGAGCGGAGGTTATCTGCCCATTAGTGCCACAGTTGCCTCAGGGAGAGTATTCGAGGCCTTTCTTGGACCGGACCTTTCTCAGAAGACTTTTTATCACGGCCACTCATTTAGTGGAAATGCACTATCTTGTGCAGTTTCACTAGCTCATTTGGATTTATTTTCAAAATTGGAAATAGTCAGTAAAGTTCAGAAAACTTCCAGCTATTTAGCTGAGATATTAAATGGAAAAATTGCCGATCATCCTTTAGTCAAAGAGATTCGCCAAATAGGTTTAATGGTTGGAGTTGAGGTTGAACACGATGGATACTCAAACGGACAGCTAGGCAGGATCATCTGCAAATACGCTGTGTCTAATGGGGCATTGTTGCGCCCTCTTGGAGATGTAATCGTGTTGATGCCTCACCTTACATTTGGGAAAACAGAGATCGATGAAATGATCAACATATTGCTAGCGTCGCTGAATTCAGTTGACTATGTGTTGTAATTTTGGCGAGAATTTAGGACAATGGAGAAGTACCTAATTGGGTGAATATAGTATTTGGGAGAATTGGGTTGCTAATCTGACAGGCAATCTAAAAGCATCTAGCAGGTGGCGTCAAATACGCTCAATTTCCCACAATGGTTCGGATTCACCCGTAATTTTTGCTTCAAATGACTACCTGGGACTAACTTCACATCCGACGGTCAAGAATTCCGCCATCAGTGCAATTGAAAAATATGGTGCAGGAAGTGGAGCGTCAAGACTTGTAACAGGAACCTTAGATATCCACATTGAACTTGAAAAAAGGCTTGCATTGTGGAAAAGTAGCCAAAGTGCGCTTGCGTTTTCTTCAGGTTATAGTGCAAATGTCGGAGTACTTAGTGCACTTGGCGGCGAAGATGCCTTCATTATTTCAGACGAATTAAACCATGCATCTCTAATCGATGGGTGCAGATTGTCTCGTACCGATTTTAGAGTTGCTAAGCACTGTGACCTGGGTGATTATGAGAGGCTATTAACTGAGAATAGAGAAAAACGTTTGATGGTTGTGACGGACTCGGTATTTTCAATGGATGGCGATATTGCTCCATTGGAAGAGTTGGCAAAACTCTGTGCCAGTTTCGGTGCCTTATTGATCGCCGATGAGGCGCACGCGGTAATGGGACCATATTTTGATCTAGATGGCGAAGGCAAATACTGCGGCGCCAAGGTAGTCAGAATTGGTACTTTTTCAAAAACATTTGGATCCCTTGGGGGTTTTGTGGCCACAACAGGCGAAATCTGTGATCTTCTAGTCAATCGAGCAAGATCATTTATTTTTTCTACTGCCCTGTCGCCGGGAGATGCTGGAGGGGCACTTGGGGGCCTGTCGGTTATTCAAAGTGAAGAAGGAGAGAGACTCGTTGGTAATCTCCGAAAAAATGTTGAGATTGTAGCGCCCCATTTGGGACTCAAAAGCAATCATCCAAGTCCAATATTGCCTCTAATTGTAGGTGAGGAGTCTCTAGCCATTGAGGCTTCTAAGTTTTTTTTAGATAGGGGTCTTCTTATCACGGCAATTAGACCACCAACTGTTGCTCCAATGACTTCTAGGT
>JABEUL010000231.1 GCA_013044465.1 Acidimicrobiales bacterium | reverse complement strand
TTTGCTTATCTTTGTTGGTAGGGTCGGTATGTTCAGCCTGCTCTACTAGCTCAAATAAGAGCGCCGCAACTTCTAATAGTGGCACGTCAACCTATGCTTCGGTCACACATTCGCAGTATTTTTTAGTAAGTGACTCAAGCGGAAAGAAGCCAAGTAAGGGTGATTCGGTATCGCTTAATTTTGCTCCACAGGGGAAAGCATGGCTACTTGCAACGAGTTCCACTGGAGATCTAAGTTACGGCGGAAGCTGGTCTGTTAATGGGTCCAATATGTCACTTTCCTTTTCAGCCTCTGAGTTCAATCATAAAGTTACTTTTGCATTCCAGCCGGGACAATCAACCGTCAAGATGCCTTTTCAGGTGTTTTCAACAAGCCAGGGTTCTTCGACATGGTCTCTCAATAATATTGATCCCGTGCAAGGGGCATTTGCATTTGCCGAGTCCTATGCCGCGCAGTCCACAAACGGTGCCTCAATGTCATCCATTGATGATGCCACAGCGCAGTATCTTGCAGCATTGACAGGAGCTTCGGTTAAAGTATCTCCGTCTTTATCTATCGTTAGTCAGGATAAGATGGCACCTGGATTCTCGACAGCATCTGACGTAAGAGTCTTTGAAGCTCCGACTTTTCATCCAGTTTCTTCGAACCCCGATTTGATAACAGCTATTGAGGAAGTTGCTGGAGGATTAATACTTCAACTTGAAGGTGGAGACACAGTAGATGTTGAACTTTTTGGCTCAACTATGTCAGGAAGTGCACCCCGTCAGATAAAGCTCGGACCTTTCATTAGTGACCCGAGGACTGCTATTCCGCCTAATCGGCCTGGAAATGGTATTGATGATCCGCCCAACAAAACTGCCGTACTTTTTGAACCTTTTGAAAATGAGCAGTTTATGTCGTGGTCAGCTACTGGCACGTCTTTAATTCCTGCACCAGAATCATTTGGAAATGCAAAGCTTGTTGCCGATGAAGAAAAGAGACTTATTGACGACAAGTACTCAGTTAAAGATCTCTCTGACGCCAAAGGGACAGTTCCTAAATTAACCGATGACTTGATTTCGGGTGCACCTGGGTTGCTAATTGTTGATACCCACGGAATGTCCAATGGCGATGTTGCAAGCGGTGAACGGCTTGGGACCAAGCTTTCAACTTCAGTAACGGCGCTAGATATTTTAAGGAAGAAATGGACGCAACGGTATGGGTTTCCAGCAAATGCCTTTGAAGTAGCAGCAGTCCCTTCTGTTGTGCCAGGCACCTTGACCGGAGTAGTTTCACTTACGCCAAATTACTGGAAGTTTTTAAAGAGTAGCAAGGGAGTTGATTTCTCAAAGTCCATGGTATTCATGAACGCCTGTTTGACCGATCAAACACTTGCTCTAGTCGATGCAATAGGAGCTAAAGCATACTTTGCCTGGTATGAAGAGACAGCAACTGATGTTTCAAATGCGGTCGAGGATTACATTGTCAGGCAACTTGTTAAACCAACTTTCACTTCAGAGGAGGTTTATTACAATTTGCTGAGGATCGATCTAACTGGACTTGCAGCATATCCCGAAGACTCTTTATTTCAAAACGTAATGCCTTCTCAACTTCAGTACAACAAGCATGGCCAAACGGGAGCCATTGCAGGAGTATTAGATGCATGGGGCAAGTCGTCTTCAGGTCAAGAGATTCCATATATCGGCCACGGTTGGTTAAGTCCCAATATAAGCCATCAACAGGTGTGGTTTCTTCTATTTGCCGCTAGGTGGGGGTCTAATACAACTAATGGAATCACAAATCTAGATAGTTGTATGGCACAGTACTGGTCGAGTGGGACTTCACTGGGTGGGTTGGCATCACCCTTTTGTCAAAATGCCAATGACGGCTCGGCGCCAACTAAACAAGAGCTTGGATATGCAACCTATCTCTTAGATGGAGATAACAGCGGATTTGGCGGCACGATGGTGCCTAGATTTACTTTGAATGATGGCTAACGTTTTGTCAGATCCATGTTTAGATAGAAATGGTCAACTTTTAAGTTGTCGAACTATTAACATCGGCCATTGGCTATCTTCGCTGGTGAGAAAATCTGATTACATTAGGCAATTGGCCTAGTGCAGTAATCTAAAGATAACTAGTCGAACTTGTTATAAGGCGCTTCTAAGTGACGAAAAAAATTTGAGTGCACTTTTTCCACTTTGGTCTTCGAGAATTCGTCTCATAAATGCAGATCCTATAACGACACCGTCTGCGACTTTAGTAACTTCTTGAGCTTGGATTTCATTTGAAATCCCAATTCCCACCAAAACTGGCAGATCGGTAACTTGCTTTGCTCGCTTTGCCAGAATAGTCGCTGACTCGGCCAAATCAGTTCTCTCGCCTGTTGTTCCCATGACACCAATGGTATAGAGGAAGCCTTTTGATTTCCCTGCTATAAACTTAAGTCTTTCATCAGTGGTGGATGGCGCAATCAGTAGTACGTTGACAATGCTTTCTTTGTCCAAAGCTGTTTCGAGCGGTCTCATTTCTTCTGGGGGGAGATCCGGAATAATTGTGCCGCTCACTCCTCCTTCATGACACCAGTTTGCAAATCTGGTTGGATCGGCTCTTAAAACTAAATTGTAATAAGTCATTGCTACAAGCGGAATCTCTAGATTCAACTGAGCCAGTTCCAAGAGAATGGATTCAGTTGTAGCTCCTCTTTGTAATGCCAAATTGGAAGCTTCTTGGATAACTGGTCCGTCGATCATAGGATCTGAAAAGGGAATTCCAATTTCAATTGCATCGGCACCTAGATGGGCTAGCTCTTCAACTAAATGCATCCAGTCATTGGTAATGCCTCCAGTAATATAGGGCACCAAGATCGGTCTCCCAGACTTTCTAATGGACTTTAAATGAGTTTCTAAGTCGATGAAGTTCAAAAGTCGACCTCCTCTAAACCTGGTCCGGCACCGCTAAAACCTCCCAAAAGCTCTGAGACTTGGGCCACATCTTTATCGCCTCGGCCAGAGAGGGTTACCAAGACATTTGATCCCGGTTCAATCTCACCCGTTTTTGCAGCATTTATTACCCATGCAATCCCGTGGGCACTTTCTAGAGCTGGGATTATTCCTTCTAATTGAGAAAGTATCTTAAATGCCATTAACACTTCGCTATCATTTGCAGAGACATACTTAGCCCGATTTATTTGGGCCAAGTATGCATGTTCAGGGCCCACACCAGGATAATCAAGTCCCGCAGAAATTGAATGAGCCTCATTTATTTGACCATACTCATCTTGCAAGATAGAAGATGCCATGCCGTGCACCACCCCTTTAATGCCAAAGGAGAGTGCGGCACCACCTGCTGCTTCTACGCCGATCAAGGTCGAAGTGGCTTCAGCAAAGCCCGCAAAAGTACCTGCGGCATTTGACCCACCGCCTACACAGGCCACAACATAATCAGGCGAAGATTTCCCAACCAGCTTTTCCCATTGCAAGCTGGCTTCTTTCCCTATGATGCTCTGGAACTCTCTAACCATCCAAGGGTAGGGATGTGGGCCCATTACCGAGCCGAGACAGTAATGCGTAGTTTCAACTTCGCTGACCCAAGCCCTCATAGCATCATTCACTGCATCTTTTAATGTTTTCGCCCCGCTTTCCACCGAGATAACTTCAGCACCCAACAATCGCATCCGAAATACATTCAGCGCTTGACGCCCAATGTCAACAGCTCCCATATACACTTTGCACTTCATGCCCATTAGTGCAGCAGCGGTGGCTGAAGCTACACCGTGTTGCCCCGCGCCAGTTTCAGCAATTAAGTTGTGCTTTCCCATTCTTTTGGCAAGTAGAGCTTGGCCAATTACGTTATTAATCTTATGAGATCCGGTGTGGGCCAAGTCTTCTCTTTTAAGGTAAATATTAACTCCTAATTTCAAAGATAATCTGGCACAATAAGTAATTGGAGTGGGCCTTCCCCCAAAACTTGAAAGGATCTCTTCAAATTCGTCATGAAAAGCCCTATCTGCCCAAGCCTTTCTGAAGCCATCCTCTAATTCTTGACAAGCAAAAATTAGCGATTCTGGAACAAATCGACCTCCAAAATCCCCAAATTTGCCGAATGCATCGGGCTCACCCATTACTGGCATTTAAAACTCAACTCCTAAATACCCCTGACATCTCGTTGCCAGTCATATAGGTCTCCAGACGGTGGTTCATTACGAAAAGTCTCGGCGTCGGCTTTTCTAGCACGCAAAATAAACTCCCTAATTTTTAGAGGATCTTTTTTGCCTGGAGATGCTTCGACACCTGTTGTGACATCGACACCCCATGGCCTAACTTCCATAATCCCACCAGCTACATTTTCAGGATTCAGTCCTCCAGATAACAGCAAGCGGGATGGATCCTGAACGTCTTCTGCCAGTGACCAATCAAATACTTTTCCAGATCCTGGTTCTGGCGCATCGAGTAGCAACACATCGGCGCCGTATTGAGAAAATTTCTTAACCTCACTGTGACCGGCGGGAAATGCTTTTATAACAAATTTGACTCTCTCTGCAATCCATATAGTGTCCTCAGGGGATTCATGACCATGCAATTGGGCCCCCCCTAGTCCGATTGAATTAACTACCCTAGCCACAATTTCCTTGGATTCATCTTTAAATACGCCAACGGTCATGACTTCTGGAGGAAGTCTTTTAATAATCTCAGATACCACTTCGACACTCACTTGCCTTTTTGAAGGTGCAAAAATAAAGCCGACAGCATCAGCACCCATCGAGACGGCAAATAGGGCATCTTCTTCAGAGGTTGTTCCACAGATTTTAATAAACATTAACTTCGTTTGCCTATCTCTACGAGTTCTTTGAGCGCTAAGCGCGCATCTGTCGATTTTACTAGGTACTCGCCTATAAGAACAGCATCAAAACCCGCATCTGATATTGCAGCTATATCATCTTTGTTCTCGATGCCCGATTCAGCCACAGTTGTCACATTTTCTGGCAATGAGGACTTCACACGAATTGCCCTAGCTGCGTCTACCGCGAACGTGTACAGATCTCTCTGATTTATTCCTATTAAGTCAGCCCCCACTTCAAGAGCCCTTTCTCCTTCAATCTCATCGTGAATTTCAACTAAAACATCAAGTCCAATCGATTTAGCCAATGAATATAGATCTTTTAGCTCAGATCCATCTAGTGCGGCAGCTATCAAAAGTACTGCGTCAGCTCCCATTATGCGGGCATCAAAGACATCTCGTAATGAAATCGTGAAGTCTTTTCTAAGTACCGGGATTGAAACGCACGATCTGGCATTTTCTAAATCCTCGGTTGATCCGCCAAAAAACTTTGAGTCAGTCAGTACAGAAAGACAGGTCGCCCCTCCATTTTCATACTCACTTGCTAAAACCTGAACATCTAAATCTGGTTTTAATACCCCTTTTGATGGAGATTTGCGCTTAATCTCGGAGATAAAAGAGACATCATTAGATGTAGCTATA
This sequence comes from Acidimicrobiales bacterium, assembly GCA_013044465.1. Lineage (GTDB taxonomy): Bacteria > Actinomycetota > Acidimicrobiia > Acidimicrobiales > JABEUL01 > JABEUL01. The sequence goes on along the minus strand of JABEUL010000231.1, from coordinate 10,783 downwards.
CGTGAGAAAAAGCCTCTAGTTGGTCCTTGTTTGCTAGCCAATTCTTCCAAATTAGCCACTTTACGTTGGTCTTTTGAGTCTTGTTCCCTATGGAACTCCAGTATTGCATCGAGATACGTTGACACGAAAAAATCCTACTTGATGCCTGGATCCGACATAACCACCAGGTGCAAAGCCAAAAAAATAACCTCAAATCACCCCAAATGGTTCCAAATCGTGCCAATCTGGTAGTTATGGCTGATGAGCACGGAACGATAGTTGTTATAGAAGATGATCCACATATAAGTGACCTAGTTGACATGTACTTGAGAAAAGACGGCTTCAGAGTATTGCAGTCCCAAGATGGGGAGAAGGGTCTAGAGATCATTGAGAGAGAACACCCACGACTAATTGTGCTCGACATTGGTCTGCCAGGAGAACTTGATGGATTAGAGGTATGTAAAACACTTCGCAAAACGAGTTCGATTCCAATTGTCATGCTTACTGCTAGAGATGATGAAGTTGATCGCATTTTGGGTCTTGAATTAGGGGCAGACGACTACCTGTCAAAGCCATTTTCACCAAGGGAGTTAGTAGCTAGAATCAAAGCAATATTAAGGAGAAGCGAGACTCAGTCCACTCAAACAACTCAAGAGATTCACATTGGGTCGTTGACAATCGATATTTCAAGGCATGAAGTATTCATTGATGGTGAGTTAGTAGAGCTAGCTACCCGTGAATTTGATCTTCTCGAATACTTAGCCTCACATAAAGGAATGGTCCGATCCAGACAACAGCTCTTAGATGGAGTGTGGGGCGTTGGTTGGTATGGAGATGAAAGAACAGTTGACGTCCATATCAGGCAGTTAAGGAAAAAGCTAGGAGACAATTTGCCACTGTCAACAATATGGGGAGTAGGTTACCGCCTAGGATGAGGCGAAGACTTGTAATTGCATTTTTAGCTGTGGTCTTTGTTGCAGTAGTTCTAGCAGGTCTTGGGGGCTATGTCTTAGTTAATAATGCCAATCGGAGGGTAGCTGCAAATGCAGATCTAGCAACTGCTAATACCCTAATCACGAGGGTAAAAAATGCCGAAGGAAACGTTAAAGGAGTGGACTGTAAAACTGCACTACCTACTTTAGGATGTACGAGAAGACTCCTCAACCTAATACGTTTGGCAGGTGAGGTTGACGGAGCAGTTCTCATCTTGATTACTGCTAATGGGTCAATAAATGGAGCTATTTTGCCAGCTCATCTTAGTGTTAATGATATACATGTAGATAGACTGCTTGCAGGAAATCCAGTTGCAGGGACAGTAGGATCTGCCACATTTGCTGCCGTGCCAATCGAGAATACTTTGATTGCAAACGGTCAATTTAGTGGAGAACTCCCGGTAGTTTTAGTTACAAAAACCACCGCTGCTCCGGCAGGGGAGGCCATGTATTTTCTTATCGCTTCTTCAATCTCACTTGCACTTGCCACAATCGTGGCATTTTGGCTGGCATCGAGAATATCGAGACCAGTAACGGGTGCAGTGAAAGCCACCAGTCAGATTGCAAAAGGCGACCTTGCTACGCGGGTGCCAATAGTTCCACATGAGTACCCTGAATTTGCCATACTTTCAAGTTCTATAAATGAAATGGCAGCAGCGCTTGAGCGATCCCGTGATCTGGAACGTCAGTTTTTTATGTCAATTTCACATGATCTTAGAACTCCACTCACCTCCATCCGGGGCTATGCGGAGGCAATTGCCGACGGAGCGGCCTCGGATTCAAAAGCTGCTGCACTGGTGATTGCAGGCGAATCCAGGAGGCTTCAGAGATTGGTGCAGGACCTTTTAGATCTTGCCAGGTTGGATGCGAATCATTTCAAAGTAAATATTGGGAACATTGATGCGGCTGCAATGATTACTTCAATTGGAGAGGCCTTTAAGCCAATGTTTGACGAGGCAGGTTTGAACCTCGTGGTCAACGGTGGAGAGGCGACGCCTGTTTTGATGAGAGGTGATCCCGACCGAGTAGCCCAGATGATAGGAAATTTGGTTGAAAATGCCTATAAGTTTGCAAAATCAAAGGTCGAAATAAGCATCGCTACTCGCAATCTTTATTCACAAAAAGAGTCCCATCTCATAGTCGTTTCAGACGATGGACCAGGGATATCCCAAGAAGACCTGCCGTTTATCTTTGACCGAATGTTCTCATCAGCGAGACATGTTGCCAGAACTGGAGGCAGTGGACTTGGACTTGCCATAGTTTCTGAACTAGCCAATGCAATGGGCGGAAAAGTGGAGGCTCGCTCGCCTATAAGTAGTGATGGCGGTACAAGTATTGTATTGGAGCTTCCAAGTAGTTAGTACTGGTGATAATGTAAATACTGGCAAGGGATGGGAGAGTCTCCTTGCTATAAAGGGGAAATAGTGCACTTCGCCCATGACAATATTGGAAAGCGCCACTTGCTCACTGGCATGTGGATCGCTGCTGCTGGTCTAGCCATAGAAATTCCTATAGTTTTTATACTTTTAGTCCTTAGGCCTCATCCCATTAGATGGGGTTATCTAATTGCCGATATTATTCTGGCGTCATCGGTTGTAGTCACAATCTTTGTTCAGTTCTTGGTGATGAGATCTCGTGATCAAATCATATTGACTCCTCCGCTAGTATTTTTTGCAACCTTAGCTACAGCATTTGCAACCGCTTTTCTTCAAGTTGCAGCAGGGGGATCGAACATGATCTTCCTTCCCATTCTCAGCCTATGCATGCTATATCTAGCAATTGTTGGCGACAATTTTATGCGTAGCGCTGGACTTGTAGTTATTGTGGGTTTGATATTTTTCTCGGTTTATGCAACTGGAGATAGAGGGACGAATTTTCTCTCAGTGGCAATCATGAACTCATCTGTAGTGGGTCTAATTTACGTTATGACTTCACTTGGGGTTACTTCAATCATCCAGAGCTATAACATCGAAAATGGCTTTAGGAGAATCAATAATTTTGCCCATACTTCAAAAGACGTCACTGAAGCCTTGATCTCAGCTGCCTCGGTTGTTTCTTCTATGCCATTTGTTGTAGGTGTAGGAGTAGTTAGATGGAAGGGCCAAAACGCTTTAGTGGTCTACCAGCTAGGAACAGATGACGAGTTTTCAAAAATGTCAACGGAGGGCATTGGAGCGTCAGCTTTGCTATCTGGAACCGTTATGAGAAAACAGGGATTGCTTTACGTTCCCTGCGGGAAAGATGACCAAGGCTCAGTGGTCATGGTTGTAGATTTTGGTCGTGTTACTTGGCGACAAAGGCTTAGGGTTTTAGAGTTTGGTCAAGGACTGATGACATCTTTGCTCCAAATGACCAACCAGATAAATCACGTAATTCAACTTGAGAGGAGTTCGAGGACAGACCACTTAACTGGTCTTGCCAACAGACGAGTACTAAGCGAGCGAATTGATATTGAACTGGTCAGGGCGACCAGATCGCAAAATGGATTGTCGTTAGCCATGCTTGACCTCGATCACTTCAAGTCTTATAACGATGCATTTGGGCATCAAGCTGGCGACGAGGCACTTCGCATTGTAACTGCTGCAATGTCCAATAGGATTAGATCCCAAGACCTTCTCTCTCGTTACGGAGGTGAGGAGTTTTGCCTTGTTATGCCTGACACTAATTTGGATGGTGCCGTGATGATTTTGGAAGAGTTGCGACAAATTGTTCAGACACAAAACTTGAATCGAACTATAACAATTTCTGCTGGTGTTGCCCATTCAAGATCAAATTCCTCAGAGGAACTAATCATTACAAGGGCTGACAAGGCGCTTTACAAAGCTAAGAGTTCAGGGCGAAATAAAGTAGTCTGCCTAGCCGAAGGTGAAAAACTGCCTCAGCCAAAATCTTTTAGTTGATCAAAAAAGGAGCGGAGAGCTCGGCCTCTGTGAGAAATAGAATTTTTTTCCTCGCTCGACATCTCTCCAAAAGTCCTGCCATCACCTTCTAGGGGAATAAATATTGAGTCATAGCCAAATCCATTAGAGCCAATTTGCTTATGTGCGATCTCACCCCTTACCTCACATTTTGCAATTAGATGATCTCCGTTGGGATGTGAAAGTGCAATGACGGTGATGAACTTTGCTTGTCTATTGGAGTGGTTTTCCATCTGCTTCAAAACAAAAGCAACATTTTCTGCATCGCTAGCCAATGGATGGGCGAATCTAGCAGAGTGAACGCCTGGTTTCCCCTCCAGCGCATCAATCTCAAGGCCCGTATCATCGGCCAGAGCAACTTTACTTGTGAACTCTTTGACGGCGTCTGCTTTTAACAGCGCATTTTCCGTCAAACTATCTCCGATTTCCTCGATTTCACCAAGTTCACTTGGCCGAGGAAGAATCTCAATTCCCCTTAGCACTTCCCTGATTTCTCGAGCCTTGTGCTCATTGGCGGTGGCTAAAACTACTTCAGTGATCTTCACAGCAGTTTTAGTGCTGGGGGAGTTGAGAGAATTTGGGCCTGCTGCTCTTTAATCTTGTTGATTCCCAGTCCGGCTAGATCGATAAGTGAGTCGAGTTCCGACCTTGAAAATGGCATTCCTTCTGCAGTTCCCTGTACCTCAATAAACTTGCCGGATCCACTCATTACCACATTCATATCTACTTCAGCCTTTGAATCCTCGCTGTAATCTAGGTCAAGCAATGCTATGGCATCCACTATTCCCACAGAAACTGCAGCGCATGAATCAATCAGAGGGTGAGTAGAAATCTCATGAGAGAGTACAAGGCGCGTGAAGGCGTCGTGGAGGGCAATGTAAGCTCCTGAAATAGAGGCAGTGCGTGTGCCACCATCGGCCTGGATGACATCGCAGTCCACGATTACTTGCCGCTCGCCAACCAATACCAAATCACAGATACTTCGAAGCGACCTCGCTATAAGTCTTTGTATCTCAAGTGTTCTCCCACTTTGACGCCCTTTTGCTGCTTCTCTGCTAACCCTTTCTGGCGATGACCCAGGAAGAAGCGAGTACTCTGCAGTCACCCATCCTTTTCCAGTGCCCCTAAGCCATCTAGGAGGGTCTGCTTCAATCGAAGCTGTACAGAGAACACGGGTATTACCCATCCCCACCAGCACAGAACCCATTGCAGCAGTTGTAAAATCACGCTGAAATGTGACTGGGCGGAGTTGGTCGGATGATCGGTTTGCTGATCGAGGCATAAAAGTCCTTTAATTAAATTGTTTTAGACACATTACCAGCACCCACTGGACGTATCTTCAATAATGGCAGTTTAAAAGTGGTTGCAAAGTAATATTAATTGTATTAATATAGCCAGAGAGCCATGAATTTAGCTTAAATGAATCAGAGACCGGGGCGATCCCGTGACACCCCGGTCTCCGCCGCATAGTTAACCCCACCCAGCGGTCTTATTTTTTCTTGGATTTTGGTGACGAGAGTGATTCAAGGAGCGCTCTTGCCGCCTCTCTTCCTTGAGCCATTGCGCTCACTACTGTAGAAGGGCCCACGAGCACGTCTCCAGCAGCCCAAATACCATCAGAGATAGGAAGCCTAGCATCTTCTAACATTGATTCTCTGGCAAGTGCTAGATTTCCAACCTTTGTGTAAGGAGAGTTTAGAATCCCACTGCCAATCCAGCGTCTATCCGCGATAGGACCTTTTGGCTTCTGTGGAGGATGAGGCAGTTTTGGTAGTTTCGCCTCGCCTAAATCTTCCACACGGTAGCCCATGGCAAGGATTACTTTGTCACAGTGATGGGTTGTGCCCGGATCCTTTGTCAATCTTGGGAGTTGACTGGCACTCTTTTGAGTAGTAGTTCTGATAACCACCCCACCAACAACACCATTTTGACCGACAATAGATTCAACCGTAGTTCCGAAGTTTACTTCTACGCCTTCTTCTCTCGCCTCTTGGATTTCGTCAGGACGCACCTTGGCAAATTCTTCTTTCATCCAGTCAATTGCAATTACCTTCGCTCCAAGTCTTCTAGCGCTTCGAGCAACATCCATAGCAGTGTTCCCAGCTCCAAGTACAACCACATTCGCCCCTTCATAAATAGGCTCAGGCTTTTCCTTGGCAAGTTCGCTCTTGGCATTGGTTAAAAAGTAAGTCGCATCCTCAACACCTGCTAAGTCAACTCCTGGAAGTGGAAGTTTAATTGGAGTTGAGGCACCATGGGTCAGCATTACCGCACTGTACTGCTTCTTGAGGTCTTCGATATGAATATCTCGCCCAAGTGCCACGCCCGTTTTTAGAGTTACTCCTGCTTTGATTAAGGATTCGATTGGGCGTTCCACAATTTGATCGGGGAGAACATAGGACGGAATACCCCAGGACATTACGCCTCCAGTATTACGGTCTCGCTCATATATGGTTACAGTGGCTCCTGCTTTAACCAACTGTGTCGCAGCCGAAAGTCCTGCCGGACCTGCCCCAACAATTGCTACTGTTATTCCCTTTCCGGCATCTGAAGTAACTTCAATATCCTTTACAGCCATTTGGTCAGTTATGAATCGCTCAAGCCTTCCAATTGCCACTGGTTGGCCGCCGGCTAATGACCAAGTGCAAGAACCTTCACATTGAGTTTTCCAGTCACAAACTCTTGAACAGGCATCGGGCCACATAGTTGTCTTTTCCAATACAGCATGGGCAGCATCTAGGTCTCTTGCTCTAATAGCAGCAATGAAATCTGGAATGGCATTGTGTGCTGGGCAACCAAGCATGCAAGTGGGATCGGGGCAGTCGAGACATCTCTTTGCCTCAGCTACTGCTTCGTCCCAAGAGCTGAATCCTTGGCGGATTTCAGTTACGTCACCGATCAAACCCGTTGGATGATAAAGATTCAATGGCCCGCTTGGCCCAACAATCATAGGTCCTGCAACATGAATTGCACCATAGGGACACGTCCTCTCGCACTGGCGACAGCCAACGCATACAGACGAATCAGCCAAGGCCACCCACTTATGTGGATCCATATCAAGAGCACCTACCGGACAGCGAGTTACGCACTCTTGGCATCCAGCACATTTCTCTTTGATAATTCTGACTGAGGGATGAGCATTATCTAAAGAATTAGATAATGGACCATTTTTGCTTTTGGGATCTAAAACCTGTGTCATTATTTTCTCCTTATATTTCTTTCATCCATCAAAATGCGGCATGCATTGGGTAGTAGAGACCAGCGACTGTCAAGCCAAGGGCAAGAACATACAGCAATGTAATTGCTCGAGTTGCAAGTGCATTTTTTGAAATTTGAACGAGTTCGTTCTTGACAATCTTGTTAGTTGCATAAAGTGACGCTAAAAGTCCAATACCAACTACTACTATCTGGACTGCCACAACACCATTGCCAAGCAAAATGTGCTGGTTGGCAATGTGTAGCTTTGCGGTTCCAAAGAGGTTCCAACCTTTATCAAAAGGATCAGAAATTGCAGCAATAATCCTTGGAGAGTTGCTTAGAAACTTTGGCAGCTGCCTAGCCAGGTAGTCAGAAGCCATCAATGGGATTATTCCATAAGCAAGAGCTACAAACCAGGTCTTGAACTGTGATGTCTTGACTGTTTTTGTCGTTTGGATCGCAGCAGGTGCTTCAAGTAGTGCAACTCCACCGCTACTGGGTACAACCCTGGGGCCTGAGTCTCTGGTATCTGTAACTTGGGAAGTAGTTTTCTTAGCAAGCAACAAAGTAATCACACCAGTGAGAAGAACTGGAACAAGCGAGGCCAAGGCAATTATTCCTAAGTAATCAATGGGGTTTGGATACCCGTATGCTCCAAATTGGAATCCAGTGTGAGAGTTAAGCCAAGTGTCCAAGCTTTGATATGGGCTCAGGGCGTTGAACTGTTGGAAGACTACTAGTCCCAATAGAGCGACTATGGCAACTCCAACATCTGTTCTTCTGCGATCTGGCTTAATAACTGAAGTCAAAGGTGGTTGAAGAAACAGACCCACATTGTCCTCTGGGCAGTTCTTCATGCACTCAGTGCAAAGCCCACACATTAAGTTAGAAGAGGCAGATCCTGGCCATTCAAACCATGGGCAGCCATATCCGTTTTCACTTCCTCTCATGCAATCTTTAGTTTGACATGAAAGGCACTTGTCGCGATCCCTGGTTCTAAATCCAGCAACCATTCCAGTTGCACCAGCGCTCCCGATTAGTCCCGTAAGGGGGCAGAGGTATCTGCAAAATGTTCTTCTTTCAAAAAGCAGCATTACAGTTAGAGCAGTTGCAACAATTCCTAAAACCATTAGGGATGTAAAAATTGGATATCCAGGCCCAGCAATGTTGAAGAACTCCTCAATCCATGTGAGAAATATAAACGTCCCAACAGCAGGCAAGATGCCGAATTTGGCCATTTTTTCTGGCCATTTCCAGTTGGCAGTAATGGGCTTTATGGTTCGCTTCCAAAAAGTGTGACGTTGAACCCACTCTGCAAACCCACCGAATGGGCACATCATGCACCATGCTCGCCCGACACCAACAATCATGATGAAAATCAAGCAGAACCAAATGAACCAAGTAATTACAGTTCCGAAGTTGTTCTCTCCGGTGGGCATAGCGTAACTGCCTCCGACAATTCCACCAATTATAACAATCCAAAATATTGCCTGATTGGGTAGGATCATCATAAATTGGAAAGGACGGCTCTTGAAAAGCTTTGTAAGAGGCTTCCCAATTACGGGCAGTTTGAGGGCATCGACCTTTGGATCGGTTGGACCAAAGTGCTGTTCCATTCCGGCTTTCTTTGGAGGTCTTCTCCTTTCAGGTGAAAAGAGTTCAACCTTGACCGGACGTGGTTGTCCGTTCTTCAAGGTATTTGCCTCTTTGGCTTCATTTTCTAAAGTGGATGTCATTTGTAAGTCCTCTCCTTAGGAATTAGTTGTTGTTAGAACTTTTCGTGATTTTGGACAGGTTGTTCCGTGATGGGTCTCTCCAAGACGGCACCAACTACACTCCCACTGGCCACCTGGGGATTTCCACATCATGGCACCACATTCTTTGCATCTCTCGACTCCCTCCGAGCACTCCCACCCCTCATACTTGTGGGATGACAGAGGGCATCCGTGTCCGTGGCAAACTGCCCATGCTGGATCTTGGCTAAAGGCATCTACAGGGCAAAGGGGAACACACCTCTTGCAGTCATTGCAAAGAAGCGGATCTACCAAATAGATAACTGGGAATGCCTTGGTCTGGGTAATCGCAGTTGTCGGGCATGCCATTTCGCATACCCCACATCCAATACAAGAAGGTGCGATCAAGAGAGCCATTTATTTATCGCTACTCTTTTGGTGACTAAATGCATGATCGAAAAGTTCCTGGAGCGTGGCTGCATATCGAAAAAACTTGTCACGTCCGATTGGGTCAGGTGATTTTGCCTGCATAGGAAATTCAGCAATGGTAAGTGTATTTAAAGTATGAGCAGTGTCTGCCACTCCATGAGTTTTTATATTTAAAAGCATCTCTTCCCAGATTGCAACAGTTCCAGAGAGAGTCACTTCAGGCTGAAAATCATCGAAATCATCAATCTCTCCCGAGCAGTCGAAATCATATCCATCGAGAACTATTCCAAACGAGTAAGTTTCTTCTAAATCAACAACTTCAAGTGCCAACCGTAGATCTGCAAAACCGAGGTGCGAAAATGACTTATTATCATTCGTAGCATTTACTATCATCTGGTCAACCCATTCTCTGGATTTAACATCGATTTCTGGCAGTTGTGTTGTAGTCATTGCCACTCCTCCTAGTTGGAAGCCAATGCTTGGCTTACCCAGTCGAGATTTGTTGGAAGAGTAAGTCTTGACCGGCGATCAAGGCCGGCCCTTTCACATCTCTGGAGGTATTCTTCAACAACTCGTTGTCCGAGCATCCCAGCAGCGGCAGCTCCAATTTCACCAGCTTGTTCTACTCCACCTGCGGCCAGGACAATAATTGGTTCGACGACTTCTGGAGTGCTAAGAAGAGTAGTCATGATCTCCTCGCCCCGGTCGAGGAATGCGTGGAAGTCCTCAGCTAGAGAAGGGTCGCTTTGAAGTCGATACTTTAAGTGCATGGTTCCATATGCGACGTGCCTTGCTTCATCTTGCATACAAAGGCGGAATATCTGCTTTTCGACTGGGGAAGGCGATATGAGCTCTCCTGCTCTAAAAAGGGAGAGAACTATTCCTTCACCCAGCAAATGCATCAGAGCAGATCCTTCGTCATAGCTGCTTGCATCTAGTATGAGTTTTAGGAACTCTTCGACTACTGCCTTGGCCTTTCCTAGGCCACCTCCATTAACAAGTGCTCGCTTACGAAAGACTTCAGTATGTCTTGCCTCGTCCATGCACTGTGTACAGAGGAACATTTTTGTCTCTACATAGTCATGGTTTATTCTCCAAAGCCACTTTGCTGGAAAATCTGCCGCAACCATCTCAACTTCGGATAGCAGCGTGCACAGTTGACTCATGGCGTGCTCGAGATCAGGACTTAGTTCAGGAATATCTCCCCAAGCAATATCCCTAGTGGCGCTCCACTGCCTTGAAACAGCCTCCTCGTAAAGTTCCATAACATTTTCACTCCACACTTCGGCCTTCGTGTTGATGGTGTATCCCATATCCGGAACATCACTGTCAACATCGGAGCCTCTCGGAGCCATGGTCTTTCTAGGTGCAACATCTGGGATCACTCCATAGGAACCAATTGCAATATCTCTTAAGGTCAGCCCTATTTTTGAGGGTTTTGCTCTTACACCCCATTCGGAGGAGACATTCTTAAGCCATCCAAGGTCAAGTTCCCCCCTCGCAAGCTTTTCGGCATACGTAATATCTGGGGTAC
>JABEUL010000017.1 GCA_013044465.1 Acidimicrobiales bacterium | reverse complement strand
TGGGATTTGGAACCCCATATGGATTTGAAGGAATAATCCCAATATTTCCTGCAGCATCCAAACCCCAAAGTCCCGTAAATCCATCTGCCATAATGGTCTTAGTCACAGTTTCCTTAACTACTCGAGTCTGGCCATTCAAATACCCAGTCGATACAATGTTAAAAACATAACGTGAGGAATCTGGAGTGACAGGTCCTCCGGTTGCGCTATATGACCAGGTTGCGTTAGAAGTGTTAGTAACCGGACATGAAGATGACTGAGAAACAGGTACCCCCGTCGCATCTGTTCCACAAAAGGTTGTTGGTATACTTTTTAGATTTCCACTTGGGAATTGGTCAAGTTGAAATATAGCGTTACTCAGCCCACTATTAGCAAATGCCGTGACTTTGGCGAGCTGAACACTCTGACTGGTGATGTCCTCGTTCTGTGCAAGATTGGTAACTATAGCCATTGCCATTATTAAAACCACTGCGATAATTGCCATGGCAACGACCAAGCTGCCATCTTCATTGTTAACTTCGGATAGTGATTTTTTCAACATGCTATTGCTCCTGTCTGACCTCCTGGCGGAGATACAGCCTGTGTAGTCACCGCCAAAGCTGTTTGATTTCTAAGTCCAATTCCTACCTCTGCCTCAATTGGTCCCACTCCAGGAGAGGGTGCCATTTGAATCTCCAACGTAACCTCTATTGCGCAAGTTGCCAAATTCAAAGGGACGAAGCTGCCTAGATCAGGATAACCTGGACATAAACTCGCGCCAGTCATAGACTCACCACTTCGACTCAAATAACAAAACTGTGCGGCTTTTACAATGCCGTAGGAATCAAGTGTCCCAGTAGGGGTAAAGGTTGTCCCTGTTACACTTTGGACCATTGTTCCTTGCTGCTGGGTAATTATGTATCCACTTCCACTTTTCGAAATTTGCCACTGGTAGATGTTCTGGCCACCACTCCCATTGGAAACAGCGAAGTCAAGAGTATTTTGAGCGGAGTTAGTACATGAAGATGCTTTAATGCAGCTTTGTGGAGCTAACACATTAGTTATTGCCATTCCAATCTGTGGCTGAGCTTCTCTTAATTCGGCCGATAACACGTTGACAGTGTTAGTTATCTGTGCCTGATCTCGCAAATATGCATCTAGAGAATATGTAGATTGATTAAATCCCACAAAAATACCGCCTAGCATTACCATTAGTACTGCCATAACCAGCATTGCTACTAATAATTCGATAAGTGAAAACCCTTCTTGGCCACTCCCATCATTTGACGCCATTTGATGTATCTTTTTTTCAATCATCTTTTTTAACATTTGTTTGTTGCCTCCGCTCGGTCAGGAATTGGAATGTATGGGCAGATCAGGAAAGTAGTAGTGACTAAACTTAAGCCCGGAGGTGGCGTAGTAAATCCGGTTCCGTTGTCTAAAGTAATTAGGTATAGTTCAGCTTTAGCATAAGAAGAAGCTGAAGTTGAAAGTGGAATAATGTTATACATGACACCACTTGTGTTGGAACTATTCCCTGGCGAAAAGTAGTTATTAAGAGAAAGTTGCAATCCTCCAGATGAAGAGGACGTATTATAAGGCTCGAGCCCAGCAAACATCTGCGGTCCAATGGAGGATTGGCAACCATTGGTGATATTGGCCCCTACATAAATGTCTTCTGCGCTAGAACCTGAGGGAGTCAAATACAATTTCCCAGTCAACTCGCCATTTGAGGCAGGTACCGGTGTGCCCGAAGCTGGAGTGGTTACAGAGCCTGGCACAATTGCAGTAGCGAAAATCGACGAGACATAACAGCTAGATAAGGTACTAGGAGTATCCATTGTCGTAGCGCCACCTGAGGTTGAAACAGGAGAATAAGCAGTATCTATTTGGCTTGAAATAGAGGCACTGGTCCCATCCAGAGAATACGACCAAATTTCAACAAAATAAGTTGAATTATATGATAGTGGCGAAATTGTATAGTTAAACCTACATGGAGTTGTGCTGGTAATCACGCAGTTTGTTGGATTGATGGCTGGCAGACCTGGTGAAAGAACAGGACTTGTTTGAACATCTGTAGTGAAGTTTGAATCAGTTGACCATTCAACTACGAAAGTCCCCACATTTGGATCGGACCCAACCCATGAGACGTTGATAGCTGGCGAATTAGTAGCAGCAGTTGCCCAGACTGTCGGAGCTGACGGAGTCGTAGAACCACCGCTTGGAGTACACTGCCCCGTAATACCTGATCCCGCACTATAAACTTCCGTGCTTTGCGTTTCAACTTGGGTCCATTGATTCCAGTAGGTTGAAACGGTTATGTTTCTATAAGCGCAAGATATTGGTGTGGAACTGCCAGCTTCGAGGGAGTTAGTGTCAACCCCGGTGACAAAGGTGTAAGTGTAGTAGGTAGTTCCCTCAACCAAATTTGTCTTGACTGGCTGAATTAGATCATACTGACTTTGACCACCTGGGCTCGTGGCACTTAGCTCCACTGTCCTGCCGTAACTGATATTGGTGGGGAAAGAAAGTGAACCAAAGAGGGTTGCAAACTCAGTTTGGGCAGGTCCAGGAGATGTTGGATAAAAAGGATCGGCTGAGGAAAATTCATCGGCGTAATATCCAATGAGTGATGGTGGAATTGCAGAGTCAAATTCAAGATTGGTCGAAGAAATGGAGTTAGCTTCGGTTGCATAACTGTTAGTTCTCGACGCATTCATTCCAGACACGAAAAGTGCAAGCAGCGGGATAATCGCAATAATTATGATCAAAAAGGCCACCATGATCTCAATCAGTGTGAATCCGGACTCCGAACTTTCAAACCTGGCAGTTTCTCCACACCCAAAATTTCTATTTCTATTGAAAACTCCAGATTCTCGACTGCTCATGTTAAACAAATCGAAAAATCTTCATGCTTTGTTACTTAATAGGACTTTTGTCACAAAAAACGCACAAAGCATTTCTTAGGCTAAATTACAATTTGCTCACAGCTTTTACCAGCCCTGAAACGAAACACCGTTGTTTTCCTGTTATTTACGGGCTGAACCAGGGGCTGTGGCGCCTGGGTTTGTTACCTGTCCAGGGGCTGTGGCGCCTGGGTTTGTTA
>JABEUL010000230.1 GCA_013044465.1 Acidimicrobiales bacterium | reverse complement strand
GGGTCCCTGTGGCCAGGCTTGCGGCCGCCACGGCACTAATTTCTCAAGGAAAATAGCACCTCGGGATTTTTAAATTGCTAACTTTCATTTAGTGGGACGTTTTGAGCTACTTTGGAGCATGTTGTGGCAATAGCTGACGGTGAAGCTACTAGGGTTCGCGGAGCCACGGACATAGTCGCTCTGATTGGAGAACATACACCTCTAAAGCGAGTAGGTAATCGATTTGTTGGAAGGTGCCCTTTCCACAATGAAAAGACAGCTTCATTTTCTGTAAATCCCGTTGAGGGGCTTTACTACTGCTTTGGATGCCATGTCAGCGGTGATGCAATTACTTTTATAAGGGCAATTGAAGGGCTGGATTTCCCTGGTGCCCTTGAACGCTTAGCTTCAAAGGCCTCAATAACACTTCTTCGAAGCGATGACTCTCAGGCTTCTAGCCAATCTAGGAAAAAAAGACAGAGACTTTTAGCCACTATGGAAGAGGCTAAAAAGTGGTATCACCAAAAACTTTTATCGAGCCAAGAAGCTGGCAAAGCTAGGGATTATCTGCGAAAGAGAGGCTTTGATGGCCAAACCGTCAGGTTTTTCGAACTTGGATGGGCACCAGATTCATGGGACGAATTAGTTCGATCTCTTAAGCTCACAGAAAGCGATGCGGCTGCAACAGGACTTGGTTTCAAAAACTCAAGAGGCAAACTGCAGGATACTTTCAGGAATCGGGTACTTTTCCCAATATGTGACTCTTCAGGAAATACTGTGGCCTTCGGAGGGCGAATTTTGCCCCAAGATCAATCTCGGGAAAATGGTCAATACGTCGAACCCAAATATAAAAACTCGAAAGAAACCGATCTTTACTCAAAGCGGCGTACGCTTTATAACCTGCACAATGCAAAACGATCTATAGTCCAAAGCGGATTTGTGGTGATATGTGAAGGATATACAGACGTAATTGCATTTCACCGATCCGGCATTACTCAAGCAGTGGCTACATGTGGAACAGCTTTTTCAGAGGAACACGTCCAGGGACTTTCAACGTTTACAAGGAAGTTAATACTTGCCTTTGACGCAGATAAGGCTGGACAATCAGCCGCCGCAAGTGTTTACTCCTGGGAAAAGAGATATGAACTAGATATATATGTCGCCACGCTAAGAGACGGGATGGATCCAGCTGAGTTAGGTTTAGCTGATCCTGAAGCTCTTGTCGATTCTGTAAATCAAGCAAAACCCTACCTTGAATTCAGGGTCGAGAGGATTTTGGAAAATCTTCAGGGAACCACACCCGAGGCAAAATCAAAAGCTGCCAGGGCTGCCCTTGAAGTAATATCAGGCCATCCTGACAATTTCGTAAGAGACCAGTACTTAATAAAAGTCGCAGACAGATGCGCTATTTCCCCAGACCTCCTCCGGAAGGAGTTGCCCAAAGCTGGATCACGAAATGACCCAAGAACGTCCAGTCAATCAACTGGAACCCAAACAAAACACAATCTTGGGAGCAACGGTTCAAAAGAGTCAAAATCGCTCCAAAAAATAGATTTATCCACCTCAATTGCCAATCACGAGAGAGAAGCTTTGAGACTTGCCATACAGAGACCGGCAGATATTGCCGATTACTTAGATGTGATTTTGTTCGCAGATCCAACCTATGCCAGGATCTACAAGGTTTTAGAGGAGTCCACTAGTTTAGATGAGGCAATGGATTCCCTAGGCCCAGAGAACGCAGGCGCAATAGTACAACTCTCAGTAGAGGAATCCGACGCAGAACCCTTGGATGTATCGTGTAGGCTCATTGAGGCAGCCGCCAAGCGAAGATTGGTAACAATGGAGCAACAGGTCAGAAATTCACCTGCTGCCGATATTGATGAGATCCTCGCAGAGACATCTGCCCTGCGTATCGCTATTGAATCCCTCAGAGATCCGTATTTTTCTGAAAGAGGTGCCCTTGAATTGCTAGCGTTTCTAATACAGCCCGACGAGCAAGGAAATAATTGGACTCCGTGAACAAACTAATTCCGCAAGGTGTTCCTGAACAAGAGTTCAGCCAACTGCTTGAACGCGGAAAATCAGAGGGTGTAATTACTCATGACGACCTTCTAAAAGTTCTAGAGCCTGTTGAATTAACTCATGAGTTAATTGAAGCTGTAGTTGAGACCGTTGAGTCAAGCGGAATCGAACTCAAAGACGCTTTAGTCGACGTAGGACATGAAAACTCAACGGACCAAGACGCTGAGGATTTGCTAAGAGCTTTTAGGAGGCAGCTTGCCAGGCGAGGACGACTTGCCTTAACCGGTGAGCGAAGTGTCGAGACTGAACTTGATCCAGTTAGAACTTATCTTAAAGAAATTGGTAAAATTCCTCTTCTTACGAGCGAGCTAGAGATTCTATTGGCTAAGAAAATTGAGGAGGGAGTATTTGCAACAAGAAAACTTGAAGAACTCCCTGAGCAAAAAACAGGCAGAAGATCAAGGCAGAGAACAGAGCTTCAAAGGGCAATAGCGGACGGTCTTGAGGCCAAGGACATACTAATTGTTGCAAACCTTCGCTTAGTTGTTTCAATTGCAAAACACTATCGACCAAAGGGATTGGCACTATTAGATTTAATCCAAGAAGGAAACATTGGCCTGATGCGCGCTGCGGAGAAATTCGATTATACAAGGGGGTTTAAGTTCTCAACTTATGCCACTTGGTGGATCCGCCAAGCAATTACCAGATCAATTGCTGATCAAGGTCGAACAATCCGAATTCCTATCCATATGGTTGAGACTATCAATAAGGTCACACGTGCCCAACGGCAACTGCTCCAAGAATTAGGGAGGGAGCCTACGCTTCAAGAGATAGCTGTATTAGTTGACATGACAACCCGCAGAGTTCAAGAACTTCAGCACATGGATATCTCGACTGTTTCACTTGAACAGCCTATGGGGGAAGAGAGTGATTTTAACCTCTCTGACATGATTGAAGACAGAACTGCTGTGGCACCGTCAGATGCAGTAACTAGGATGATGCTCGCTAATGCAATAAGAGCAGTTCTTGACGAATTGCCTGATCGGGAACGTGAAGTGGTGATGCTCCGTTTTGGTCTGGAAGATGGTGAAATGCATACATTAGAGGACCTAGGCGTAAGGCTGGGTGTCACAAGAGAGCGAGTGCGCCAAATTGAGTCTAAAACACTGGCCAAATTGCGTCACCCCCATCACTCCACGCCACTTCGGGAGTATTTCGACGAAGTCTAAGATTCAAGAAGGTCTGGTCTGATTTTTTAGAGAAGGGCAGTCAGTTGCCTTTCTGTAACGCTAGATGTTTGAAGATGACTTAATTCCTTGTACCTTCAAAAGTTATCGAACAGCAAATGTTGACAACGGTTTTGGATGAGTTTAATATTTCATTTTCAAATTGGAAGTTGCAAAACTCAACCGATCCATTTCAAGAGTCGCGGCGTCATGTCAAAGCTATGAGGAGAGGTTCAATTTAATCCCAAGAATGAAATAATTTTAAGCCAAGGAGGCTATAAATGAGGTCAGTCTTTCCCAGGTTGAATAAGGATAACTCCTAATCAAAAAGCTTCCGACTATTTCTGTCCACAAAATTAACTCCCATCTTCGGCACTTTGGGCAAAAAAGCTGCTGTTTTTAACTTTTTTTTAAGCCTCATACTCCTCTAACCTGCAATTTTCTTTCGTGGAGATACTATTATTAGGTGACCATTTAGTCACCTAATATGAGATTCACTGGATTTTTGTCGAAAAGTCAAAGTATCCCTTTCCCCTAAAAATTAAATTAGAGGAGCAAGTTCTAGTCGCTAGCATTTGGAAGCGAAAAATCGTTCAACTCTCAGTAACTTGAGGTGGCTATGCCTGCAGTTTGCCGTGATTTTGCGCGACTAAAAACTTCATTCTGGTAATGTGATAACTTGAAAAGCAATTCCGGGGTAGCTCAATTGGCAGAGCAAGCGGCTGTTAACCGCTAGGTTGAGAGTTCGAGTCTCTCCCCCGGAGCGCCAAATTAGGGCTCGTAGCTCAGCGGTCAGAGCAGGGGACTCATAATCCCTTGGTCGTGGGTTCGATCCCCACCGAGCCCACCATTTGAAGTCGCTTGACGCAGGAAATCATCGATAGGATTAGTGGTTACAGGGGCGCTATGTTTTTTTTGTTTTCACGATTAAAATTCTATGGGTGCTTCTGTTGTAAAAGTGTAGGT
>JABEUL010000229.1 GCA_013044465.1 Acidimicrobiales bacterium | reverse complement strand
TCCAACCAACTGCGCCTGTGCCACCCGAAGTTCAGATTCAGAGGGAACGCCATCTTCAAAAGGAGGCGACATGCGACGAAGCTCCTCAGCCAAGTCCGGTGACAGGGTGGCGGCTAGTTCCTCGATAGAGATGGAGTAGATCTCAGATAGCCTCACCCGAGATGCCTCGTCTAGATTCGCTTGTCTGACTTCTTCCAATAACTGCTTAATCATCGAGCCAATTCGCATAACCTTGCCGGGTTGCTCAATGGTTTCACGACTTGGAGGGATACCTTCTTTGTCGACATCACCACTTTTGATTTCGGCTATTTCCACGATTGAAGAAGGATCTAAAGCTAGGGGAGGTACGTCAATATTCATATTCAAAATATTGGATTCATCATTATCTGTCATATAAAAGAATACTAGATCGAATTTAATAACTCGATTTCACGCTCTCGATCACTTTTCAAAAACCATCAACGGGACGTAGATCTCGTCTTCGCTCAAGGAACCGTGTCTGCAAATCAACTTCAACTCGCCTGTGTCACTTGGGTCAAAAAAGGCCACCGGCTCCATTGCTATCAAGGCAACATCTCCTAAACGACCTGCTACTTCGTGTGTGGGAGCCGATCCCAGCCACATTTCGTCAATAATTTGCCGCTTCGAACGAACCCAGGCAATTTCTCCATAGAGTTCATTTAATCCACTTATGACCTCTTGCTCAGAACCCGGCTTCACGTGGAACCATCTCCAACGACCCTCGCCACTCTGAAATTTCACATTGCTTAGTATTTGCTCATTTGGAACAATTGGATCCTGATCTACCTGCACTTGACCGTGATCAGCAGTCACTACAAGAGCCGTATCAGGAGGCAGCACTTCTAAAATATCTCCGACAATCCTGTCAACTGCACGAAGTTCGGCTAGATAATGACTGCCAAAGCCGTATTCATGGGCTACCTTGTCGATGCCGTCGTAGTAAACGTATACGAATTTCTCACCGGATTTAACTAAATTTGATACCTCGACTGCAATACTAGAAGCTACTCTCCAACCCGTTAACCTCGCTCCATAAAGGTGAGCTTGGGTAAATCCAGTTCCTCCGAATTCAGTTCTTGTGACCATTGCATGTTTCATGCCCCCAAATGAAGCGATGTTCTGAATTAAAGTTGGTGGGTAAGTTGAGCGCACGTCTTTGCCTGCAACACTCCATCTCAAGACATTCATCACATCTCCCCCGCCCATATGCATCCGATATCCTACAATGCCATGCTGAAGTGGGGCTAGCCCAGTAGTAATTGAGGTCAACGCACTTGAGGTAGTTGTGGGTGCTACGGAAGTAATTGGAGAGGACTTGAAGCTACTAAAGGTAGAGAATCTCTCTCTATTGGCCTTGAGTTGATTCCAACCTAGGCCGTCTAGAACAAGTAGAACAACATTCTTTGAGTGCAATTCAGATAAGGCTGGGATTGGCTGATCCTGCCATAAGCGATAGTTTGGACTTGGCCCAAAAAGCCTTGAAAATATGGCTGGCACTATATTTGTCAGACACTCACCGCTATAATCGGGCAAAACTGGATCTTTCAAAATAAGTTTCCTTTTCCTCCTTTAGGCCTCTAAGTCTAGTGCGTCGAACTCCCTAAAGTAAGATTAGATCTTATTTGCATCTCAAAGAGTTTTCCAATTGAAACTATGAGCATGCATTTGGGGCTGAATATGGCACGGTGGTGAAAAGTTAAATTAAATTACTATTGTCCAGCACTTTTGGGCATTTCGGGGCAATACCAAAATTGAGTTGATTTTAGACCTAGCATAGTGATATGAAAGTTTCAACCAGAGGTGACTATGCGAGCCGGGCACTTTTATCATTGGCGCTCCATGCCGACACAACTGGTCCAACTTCAGTTAAGGATGTGGCCGAGCGCACAGGACTTCCACAGCCCTATTTGGAACAGATTCTGCTTGCCTTAAAAGGTGCTGGGATCGTGATTTCAAAAAGAGGAGTGGGAGGAGGTTACGTCCTTGCAAGGCCCGCCAGTGAAATTTCTTTAGCCGAAATAGTAAGTGCAGTAGAAGGTCCCATAACTGCAGGAGACTTTGGTCACCCCCATGAAAATGGTGCATGTGAGCATGAAGGTCAGTGTGTGCTCCTAGAAGTTTGGGAACATGTAGGAGAGCACATGCGTGAGCACCTTTCCCTTTTTACCCTTGACGACATGGTTAATCGGGCCAGGGGAAATGTCCTGCGCCTTCCAGTTCACCAGGAGATCATTCCGCATACGCACTCCTAGGCAATCGAGGGAATCCAGTTCCAGTACTGGATGGATGGCTCTCCGTGCTCAAAGCCTAAAACGCTAATACTGGTCGGAGAAAGCTCAAGCCTTGAAGCATTTATTGGTTCAATTCCAAGCCATGCAGTAGCAACTACTCTCAAAATATGTCCATGGGCGCAAAGTGCCACACTATTGACATCTTGTTCTCTTACCTTGATGACAACTTTTTTGGCCCTCTCGTAGACTTCCTCAAGAGTCTCACCTCCTTCAACCCCATTTTTAAAGATTGTCCATCCGGGAATTTTTTTCCGCATATCGTCAGTAGTGAGCCCTTCAACTTGACCGTAGTCCCATTCCAGCAAATTATTATCAAACTCAAAAGAATGAAAACCCACTAATTGAGCTGTTTCTATTGCCCTTTTTAACGGAGATGAAAACACTTTTTCAATGTGTAACTCCTCAACATAAAGTCTAAGCTCCCTGGCCTCATTGACACCGGTTTCATTGAGATCTAAATCAGTTCTTCCTGTGTGTTGCCCGGTTTCTGACCATTTGGTCGCACCATGCCTTATCAAATAAACCTTTTTTGGTCCCACCCCATTTGCAATTTGATCAAACATCTATTACTCCTCTTGAATAAAGAATATCTTTATAAGAGGTTAAAATACAATCAGCCTGCTTTGTCTGCTCCCTTAAGTCGCTCCAAGAGATAGCCATCAGAGCCAAACAACGTTTTTCGCCAGTATTCTACAATCTCTCTAGTATCACTGTCATCTGGATGAAACCCTCTCTTATTGTAAGCTCGAATCTGAGAGCGCACATCTTTGGTGAGCCACGGTGAGTGCCTCAATTTCTTCAAACTTGCCATGAGAGTTTTAAGATTCCAGGCATTTCTATCTAGCATCAAAGAAGTTGCTGTATCGAATATGACGGCAAACATAAATCCAATAGTGACATAGTTCATCATCATCACCCGAAGCCAATGCTTACCACACACGTGTTCATAGACATCAAATGCCACAGCCTTATGCTCAGATTCCTCTAGTGCGTGCCAAAGCAAAAGAGACCTAACTTCATCAACGTCAATCATGTTGCGAGCCTTTTCGTCTCGCATAAGAACCTCAGCCAGTGTTGCCGTGTAGTGCTCGAGGGCGGCGGTGACACCAAGTTGCATTGGCTTAGACATAACTTTTGCAGCTAAGCCTTTGAAAAGTATCTCTACCCTTTTGTCAATTGACTTTGTGGGGTAGCCCATTAGTGACAACTTACGGTTAAAGGCACGGTGCTCTCGCCCATGAATAGCCTCTTGTCCGATAAAGCCCGCGACCTGTTTCTTCAACTCCGGATCAGAGATATCATCTCTATAGTTCCTGACAGAATTTACGAAGAAATCTTCACCATTTGGAAACAGCGATGAAAGCACAGCCACGACATGACTCATTACTAAATCACCTGAAACAAAGTATTTGGGCATATCGGACTCAGGATAGACAAACTCGATGCGCCTCGTTTTGACTAAGCGCTCCGGCACCATCTTGTTGGTTCGATCAAAAATTGTCATTTCTCTCCTTTGGTATTTTCAATTAAATTTGACCCCATCCCTGAAATAAGCGCGGATTTGAAAAACTTGTACACTCTGTCGTATTTGTCATCCTCATTTGCAACAATTGTTCGCTCTAATGCCAAACCAGACAAAAATGCAATCACAACTTTCAAAACCATCTCAACTTCATCGATTTTTCCAAGTTCCCCAAAATTTAGCTTCACAAATTCCATGATATTTTCATCCACATTTTTTATGAAATCAACTATGACTGCAGATGCAGACTCCTCGGTTCGAGAGGCAATACCAAGTTCCATGATTGCAATCCAAGTCGGAGTTTTTAACATACTCCAGAGCCCATCAAGTGCACTTTGAATGCTCTTTTCATCTGGAGCAAGGCTTTGGAAATAGCTCTCGAAGTCTCTTCTTGAAGTTGAAATTAAGTGCTTCCCAACAGCTTGTATCAACGATGATTTTGTTGGGAAGTGATGCACTTGAGCACCTCTCGCAACACCTGCTCGCTTGACTACTTCAGGAAGTGTTGTCCTAGCCCAGCCAACGTCCACTAATGACTCGACTGTGGCTTCCAAAAGTCGTTTTTGCATTACTGCGGTTCTCTCTGGTTGAGAGCGCCTTCCACGTCTTTTATCAACTCTGCCACTTACATCTGAGTCCACAAATTTATCGATATCTAAAGCCACTATCATTTGTCAATCACCTTCCTGGTGCATATTGTATACATAGTCATCCAAACAAAAACTCTTGGCACTTTTCATTGCCTCTTTGGCTGAAGTTGGACGCAAAAATGGAGAGTCTCCGTGATGATCGAAGTAATAACTATTTGCACTTTGGCAGTTACCTAAAAAAAATAATGAGCTTCCAATTTTTTTCCTCATTTCTTCAGTCCATTTATCACATGCCTCATCTTTGACCTCCACGAGCTGCGCGTTTCTTTTTTGGCTTTCTTTTATAACCCTCATGATATGGGTAGCAGCTGTCTCCACCAAGGAGTGCCAAGTCCCACCTGTCCAATCGTAAAATCTTCTATCCCAGCCTTCTTTAGATAAATTGCCATTCCAACTCCAGAAATGCCGGCACCGATAATTGCCACTTCGATATCTGGGTCGGTGATCGCATCGTTGCGGACAATTCTCAATTTAGTAACTTTGGTCATTATTATCGAGTATATTTCACTTACGGTCACGACCGCAAGTGAAATACTGAATATTTTTCACCTTTCCTACAAGGTATTAAAGAAAATGAGGGTTGACGATTGAAGTTTAAATAGCCAAATAAGACAGATGATCGTTAATCCCGGCAGCCTCCATAGTCCAACAACACCTATATTCGGCATCGAAAATCAACTAGTCAATTAGCGTGCTTTCGCCTTTTTGCCAACAGAATGAAAAAGAGCACTAACAAAGCAGCAAATAGTGCAGCGCCTATAGCTACAAGTGAACTAGAAGAGTTATGCCCCGACTTAAGTGCAGTAGTCGGACTTTGCTGTGAAGTAATTGAAAATGCAAAGTAAGGGTCTCCGACAATATTTGGAAGGGAAGCGGCAAAACTAGTTTCAGTTCCTGTTGTTCCTGATTCGGTTGGACTTGCTTCCGGTGCTTGGGTGAGGTCATATGGCTTCCACGTTTCATTTCCAGCCGACGGAGATACTCCCCCAAATGCTCCAACACTAAATACCTTTATCTGAGATGGAGAAACTTTCCCTGGAACGACCACAGTGACCGAACTCGAAATTGGGGGCGAAAAAGGCTCTGTGACTGGAACACCAATACACAGCACTCCAAGACCAAACACAAAAACCGTATCTCCGTTATTCACGGGAAGTGAAACACTAGAAGGCGACACGTTAGTAATAACAACATCGGCCGGATCGCAGTTGAGATTGTTGAATGAACCCGGCGGAACTGTAACTACGATTTTGTTGCCTCCAATAGAAGCGGTGCAAATGCCACCAGCTTTCCCAATTTTGCAATCATTAAGCTGTTGTGTGCCATTATGTGGGATTTCGACCAATGCAAAGTAGGGATCCGATCGCCTGAGAGGACGCAGCGAAATACTCCCCGCCGCCAGTTGCGCCAAATGCCTCGGGAGTAAACACCGGTTCATTGACATTACCGGACATTGAATTTCCAGAACTGTTGTTGACTGTCCAAGATGTGCCTGAATTGACAGACCACCAAGATCCAGCAGTTGGCGGTGCTGGAGTGGAAGATCCTGTTGAGTCGTTTCCAAGAACTTCCAGTGTGCTGCCAGGTGTGACATCTCCGATGGGAACCTCCAGAGAAATATGGATAGGTGGGCTGAAGTTTCCAGGAACCGGCACTCCATTGCAATAGGCACCAACTTCAATGAGTTCGATAATCTCTGAGGGATCAATTCCAGAAATTGCCACACTGCCTGGACTAAGTGAAGTAATTAGGAGCTCCGCGTCTTAGCGGGGTTGAATTACCTTTAGCGGCTCCCAGTTTGGTTTACCTGAATAAAGTAGTGATCTGATCCTGTAGTTTTCAAAGTTGGTGAATCCAAATGCTGCCCTTT
>JABEUL010000228.1 GCA_013044465.1 Acidimicrobiales bacterium | reverse complement strand
GATTTCAATACTTTTTAGCCTATTTGTTAAATCTAGTGTCTGCTTTTTCATAGGCATCAACTATGTCTGAGACAATTCTATGTCTTACAACATCTCTTTTATCTAGATCCACAAAAGCTATCCCCTCGATTCCATCCAAAATTTTGCGCAAACCAACTAAACCGCTTTTGTCTCTTCCACCGGCAATGTCAATTTGGGTGACATCCCCAGTTACAACAACTTTAGACCCAAAACCTACTCTGGTAAGAAACATCTTCATTTGTTCACTTGTAGTATTTTGTGCTTCATCCAATATCACAAATGAATCGTTGAGGGTTCTGCCACGCATATATGCAAGGGGAGCCACTTCCACTGTGCCTCTTTCCATAAGTTTTTGAAGTCCCTCGTCTTCTAAAAGGTCATGCAGAGCGTCGTATAAGGGCCTTAGGTACGGATCAACCTTGGCCAGCAAATCTCCTGGCAAAAAACCAAGTCGTTCACCGGCTTCTACGGCTGGTCGAGTAAGTATGATGCGATTTACTACTCTGTCATGCAAAGCTTGCACTGCGAGTGCGACGGCCAAATAAGACTTGCCAGTTCCAGCAGGACCAATTCCAAAAGTGATGACATTGGAAGAAATTGCCTCAGCATATCTTTTCTGACCAGCTGTCTTTGGGTGTACTTTCCTACCCCTCCACGAACGAGCAACCTCAGTTGTGAGTACTTCAGTCGGCAAAATGTCATCCTTTATCATCGATATTGTTTGAGAGAGATTAGTTGGATCTAATCGGTGGCCTTTTTGCAAAAGTTTAATTAGTTCGCCAAATAACGAAGCAACCCTCACAGAGTCACTTCCCTTGATGGCAACAGCGTTTCCTCTCACGTGAATTGAAACCTCGGGAAATGCAGCTTCTACCATACGAAGCAGCACATCTTGTTGTCCGAGAAGAGCTGTCATTAAGTGGTTGGAAGGGACTTCAACTGTTATCTGAGTTTGTGTAGCCGGAATATCTGTCAACCCGGAGGCCACCCCATCAGCCGCCCGCCAAGGACGTGCAAGTGAAGATGTGGAACACTATTGCCTGCGTCTTCACCCACATTGAAAACAAGTCTATAGCCACTTTCATGAATTTTTTCGATAAAGGCAACTTCCTGGGCAGTCATTAGCATGTCTGCTACCACTGCTCCGTTTGAAGGAGATATGGTAGAAGCATCCGTAATATGTTCTTTGGGAACCACAAGTACATGACTAGGTGCCCCTGGACGAACGTCTCTGAATGCCACGCTCAAATTCGATGATGCCACAATGTCAGATGGGATGTCACCTGAGACAATCCCACAAAACAGACAGTCCTCCATCAACTCAGAGCTGCCGATCCAGAAGAGGGATTGGAAGTCTTTTGGACTTCGGGGTAGAGATGTTCAAGAGTTCCTGGTTGGATTCTGGAAGAATTGATAAATTGGTCTAGATCTGGTTTTTGAACCCTGATGACTCGACCAATCTTGTAAGCAGGAATTGCACCTTCATCAATGAGACGGTAAAGAGTGCGAAGAGTTACCCCTAAGTACTCAGCTGCATCTTTTGTACTCACCCACTCAATAGACTCACTCATATTTGAATTTTACTCCCACTTCAGAGAAATTGCCATGAAATTTGAAATAATTTCATGTAATACCATAACAAAAAGTCACTAGGCGGGGATCCTTAGTCCCAACTCCTCGAGTCTTCTACTCATGGCAGACGAAGTCATTCCAAATAAAGATGCAATAATCTTGAGATCATCTGCCCTGATGGTAATCATTCGCCCATTAAAGTCCTGCCTTTGCAGTTGTATCATTCCCAAAAAGTGACGAAGCAAATCGCGTTCAGGTCCTGCAACAGCTGAGAGTTTAGTTAGATCAACGGTAACTTTGGCAGGCTCGACTACCGGCTCTTTTCCTTCTTCAGGCGCTGGCGCTCCGTGTCTGGCCAAAGGTGATACATTCTCATCTTTGGGCAAAAGTTGATCTACAGGCACGCTATAAATAGTGGCCAAACGCTGGAGCCTCGGAACTGATATAGCCCTTTCTCCTCTTTCGTAGGCACCTAATACCGAAGCCTTAAACTCCTGGTGAGATATAGCTTCGACCGCTTGAAGCGACAAATGCTTTTGCTTTCTAACCGAACGAAGCCTGTTACCTAATGCACTCGCATACTCCCTAGCCGCACCAGCATCATCGTCATCATCTTCGGGTCTTATATTTACCATATTACTCACTTTAGTATTTTTGCTCACTTAGCGTGGCAATGCAAGCTATAAGCTAAAAAGTGATCAAATTTTTTTATTGCCCAGGCCTCCCCTGGAGAGACTAAGAAGGGTTGCCGCTACAAAAGTGGCGGTCTCCGCTCGCAAAATATGCTGGCCAAGCCCTATATGCGGCATTTTTACTCCGAGTTCTCTGTCGCTGAAACCTCCTTCGGGTCCAATTGCAATAAATCGTACTGAATCTGTAATTGGATCGGCATTTGGCACTGCCAGCGAAAAAGGGTATTCGGACTTACCCGCCAAAGAATCAAAATTTGAAATTGGCTCAATAGTTGGGAGCCAGGCTCGCCTGGACTGCATTGAGGCATCTCGGGCAATGGCAGTAAAGCGCAAAGACTCTTTGAGCGATTTTGAACTGTCATATTTGACTACAGACCTATCGCTAATAAAGGGAAGAATCAGGTCAATGCCCAATTCGGTTAATTTTTGGATACACCACTCTGGGCGGGAACCCTTTTGGATTGAAAATGCGACTCCGACTAAAGGCTCTAATCTATGCTGGACAGAAATGTCAGAATTAGCCTCGACAGGAGGGTGCTTGTCACTGCTCCCTCTCCATTGGCACATCCTCCAATTTCCCCGACCATCGCTAGCTATCAAAGCCTCACCCTTTGCGAGCCTAAGAACTCGGGCTAAATGATGGAAATCATCTGGGCTGACTTCAATATTATTTAGATCATTAACAAATATCATTGCATGAGCTTTAGGCAAAAGTCCAGACTGGTCAGGAGAAACTGGCTCGGTTTGGCTCATAAAAGATCTAAGTTCAGTGGCGGCGAAGTTTTGAAATCAAACCATGGTCAATCTCAGTTGTTTCTTCGCCACGCTCTTTTGCAAGTTCTTTCAAAAGCCTTTCCTGTTCTTTGGAAAGTTTGGTTGGAGTGTCTACAATTATGTGCACCAAAAGGTCACCCCGTCTGGTAGTTCTAACTTGGGGAACACCCTTGCCCTTAATTCTCACCACCGCACCACTTTGGGTTCCGGGTTGGACATTAATATTTTCTTCACCGTCTAAGGATTCAAATGTC
The DNA here is from genome assembly GCA_013044465.1 of Acidimicrobiales bacterium. GTDB lineage: Bacteria > Actinomycetota > Acidimicrobiia > Acidimicrobiales > JABEUL01 > JABEUL01. The sequence goes on along the minus strand of JABEUL010000228.1, from coordinate 2,899 downwards.
ATCTGCATGCCAAGGGCAGCACCGGTCATGGGAATGTGCATCTCATGAATCAAGTCATTTCCGTCACGAATGAATCTTGGGTCACTTTTTACTCGTAAGTGTACGTAGAGATCGCCATTGGCTCCACCCCTGGGGCCGGGGGCACCTCTATTCGAAAGTCTTAAAGTAGTGCCGTTATCTACTCCGGCTGGAATTTCAATCGTGAATTCTTGAGAGCCTCTCTGTCTTCCTTCACCACCGCAGTCAGGACAGGGGCTGGAAATGACTTGTCCAAGTCCTTGGCACGTTCCGCATGGACCAGAGGTGACAATCTGACCCAGGAGAGACTGTCTTACTTGACGAATTTCACCCGCTCCCTTGCAAGCACTGCAGGTTTGGGGAGAAGTTCCTTCCTTGGCCCCAGATCCCTTGCAAGTCTCACATCTCTCTGGCGCATGGGTCTTAATTGATTGCTTTTGACCAAAAACGGCATCCTTGAAGGAAAGATCTACTACGATTTCCATATCTTGACCTCTGGGGGGGCCTTGTCTTCTCCCTCTTTGGCCAAATGGATTTCCCCCTAAGAAAGCATCAAAGAGATCAGAGAATCCACCGGTGAAACCACCCATGTCAAAACCTTGTGGTCCTCCGTCACCAGAATCGCCAAACATGTCATAACGTCTTCTTCTCTCGGGATCCTTAAGGGTCTCGTAAGCAGCAGAAATCTCCTTAAACTTTGCCTCTGCTGTTGCATCGCCGTCGTTGGCATCAGGGTGGTGTTCTCTGGCAAGTTTTCTATATGCGCGCTTGATCTCATCATCGGAAGCGTTCTTCCCAACGCCTAAGATCTCATAGTAGTCAGTTGAACCTGTCATCGGCATTTTCTTTTTTGCACCTCGATCATCATATTAATTAGTCTCACTTAATCGATCAGTAAGCTGATTTCCAACAATTGCAACTGTTGCCAAAGCTTCGCTGTATTTCATTCGGGTAGGCCCTAATATTCCAATTGTTCCTACCGGCTCACCATCTTTGCTATATGGTGCTACAACAATGGAACAGTCAGCCAGTCGAGCTTCACCGTGCTCAGATCCAATGGAAACTGAACTACCCCTATCTAAAATGTCCTTTAACAAAGAAACAACTAAGTACTGCTGCTCGAGTATTGACAATATATTGCGAACCGTATCAACTGCACCAAAAGCATCCGTTATGTGTGAGGCGCCATCGACAAATACATGGTTAGAACTCGGATTGATTTTGTTTCTATCCTGTGCCGCTCTCAACGCACTTTGACAGTTTCTGATTATTCCATCAAGTTGTGGATCGGTTACTTCATCTAATTTCCCACAAGCCGATCCCCATTTGGTCCCCACCAGACATCTTTGAATGTAGCCTGATGCTTCCTGAATCAAAATCTCATCAGTACCGTCAGGGATTTCAATTTCAATTCGCTCAACATCTCCCGACGAAAGAATAAAAACCAATACTCCCGAGTTTGGCGATAGTTTTACCAACTGGGCGCCAACGACAGTGGTGGCACCAGGGACTGCGCCTATGACAACACCAACTTGGCTAGTTAGGGCAGCTAACAATCTCGATGTGTCATGCAGCATTGTCTCTATTGCAAAATGTGAAGTTGAAAAGAACTCTTTGACTTCTTGACGCTGGGTAGGACCTAGTCGACCTGGCGTAGAGAGGTTATCTACAAAATACCTATAGCCTTTGTCACTCGGTATTCGCCCGGCTGACGTGTGAGGTTGGATTAAGTATCCCTCTCGCTCCAACTGGGCCATCTCGGACCTGATGGTTGCACTAGATACCTCGACACCTGGGTCGTACTTGGCAACATGAGTAGAGCCCACGGGTTCTGCGGTGGAGATATATTGATTGACTATGGCTCTTAAAATCGCAGATTTTCTTTCATCTAGCATATTATTTCAACCATCCAATTAGCTATTTGCTCGATACCATGGCACATTTGCTCTAGCACTCTATTGTACAGAGTGCCAACTACTTTGTGCATCCGGCGGGGAAAATAGTGAATTCACTTGACGAAAATATATAAAGTAAAAATTACGGAATCATAGATAAAATGTGCTATAACCTGGTTTTTTATAGATCTGTTTCTTTGGTAGACGTAACCTTGCATCAAACCAAATGGGATAGTGAGAGCAATTAATGGCCATCCACCGTAGACATGGTAGCTGCACCGTAGTGCCACAGAAATCAAAAGGGCTACAAAAGGAGAAACTTTTAACTGTTCAAGACGGTGCAATATAAAGCCACATACTGCGACTTCTTCGAGAAGCGCTGTTCTAAATGAGCCAATCAGTCCGACGATGATGTAGACCTTTGGAATTCCCGAGCTCACTTGCGGATTGTGGGTCGAACTGAGATGCAAAACAATTGAGGCAAACGAGACCATATAAGAGCATGCAAATGCTCCAACAGTCAAAAGAGCCATTACGCCAAAGTCACTTGGCTTAAGTTTTGAGGTAAGTCCAATCGTCTTAAGAGACTCTCCCGATCGTCTCAAAACATAAGCAATAAGAACTACTGCATAGATCCCAGTGATATTGAGAAAAACTTGGAGTCCAATGTCCATTGCAGTATGACCAGTGATAATGGGTTGAATTATGGCAGTGGTTGACTGATGGTAAAGGGTTTGTATTGCAATAGCAATAGCCGTAGTAATACCTGGCACAAAGGCAGCTAATTCGACTGCAAAGATTTCATAGATTATGAGTGACCTAGTTAGATCCTTGTCTTTTGCACTTTTTACCTCAATAGGCATTTGTGGCATGGGCTGATAGACCGGATAAGGATATACGGGAGGTGGTGGATAACCGTAACCGGGATATCCATATGGATAAGGAACTTGAGGAGGATAGGGCTGGTTTTGATAAGGACCTTGGGG
>JABEUL010000227.1 GCA_013044465.1 Acidimicrobiales bacterium | reverse complement strand
TGTTTTCAGCGCTTCTGTGGATTCCACTTCTTTCATCGGCCATGATTCGAGTAAGTGGGAGACCTGCAATTGAGTGGGCAGGAACTTCACTTCACTTTTGGGTTCGAAAAGCTAATAATCAAACTGAGTTTCGTGTGAGGCCAACTGCACCCCGACCAGCTGGCACACTCGCTCTTCCGGGAGATGCTGCTTCGATGCGTCTTCATGTTGACGAAGCAAGTGGAACTGCAATGATCCACGATCCCCATCGACAAACGTTGACTGCTGTCTTGTCCATTAGCCATCCCGCATTCGTACTGTTAGATGACAATGACCGATCCCAGCGAATCGGCAGGTGGGGAAGAGTTATTGCTCAACTAGCCCAATCTGGAACCTGTTCTACTTTGCAAGTCTTAGAAGCTACTATTCCTGATCCTGCAAGGGGGCAAATCGAGTGGTATGAAGCAAATGGGGTGAGAGACAACGGTTGGGCCGACCAACAGTATTCGACCCTTCTAGAACAGGTCCGCTTAGATTCTTCAACACACCGAACAACAATAAGTCTTTCACTTGATATGAAAGCTGCCACTAAGGCAATAAAGGCCGCTGGAAAAGGCATCAAAGGTGCAGCTGAAGTTCTAAGAGGTGACATGAGTTCTCTAGAGGACAGCCTCCGCCAAGCAGGACTTCGCAACAACGGCTGGTTAAGCGAAGAAGAACTTGCCGTAATAGTCCGTCAGGCCTATGACCCAGAGATACAAATTGATCCTCGGAGTGATCCTGGAGCTAATCTTGCCCATGCTGGGCCAACTGGGCTCTCAGAGTCATGGGAACATCTTCGACATGACTCAGCTTGGTCGAGTGTTCTTTGGATTTCTGAATGGCCTCGGATCTCTGTCCCACCTGACTTTCTCCATCCTCTAATTTTCGCTCCAGGCGTGAGAAGAACTTTGTCGCTACTCATAACTCCACTTCCCACTGATGCGGCCCTGCGCCAAATTAGGCGTGAGAAAACAGAAGCGGTGACAGACAGTGCCCAAAAATCACGAATTGGTCAGCTTCAGGATCTATCCGATGCTCAAGAGTTTGAAGATCTTCTAGAGAGAGAACGCTCAGTTATTGCCGGTCACACTGACGTTGAATTTGCTGGGTTTATTACTGTTACTGCACCCACTCTTGAAACGCTCGAAGCAGCCTGCGCCACAATTAGCAGGGCTGCCGGTCAAGCAACGTGTGAGGTAAGGCCCCTATATGGCCACCAGATGCAAGGTTTTGTAGTGGGCGCACTACCACTCGGAAGAAGTGCGTTCTAATGTCAACTATCGAAAAGGATACGCCAGAAACTTCTGATCAGGTGGCCATCAAAGACTTGACAGTAGGAAATCCACCTTCAAGTGACAAACTCCCGATCCGGAATCATGGCAATAAAGTCCATGGAGTAATAGGTTGGGCTCCTGCTGGGAAAAAGAAGTCATCTCTCCGTGCGGCTAAGCAACTTGAAAATGAGCATCGTAAAGAGATCTTCGAATCTAAAAAGTCTGAATTAGAAGCTCTTAAGAAGGAAAGGAGTGACAACCCTTACATTGGATCTAACGGGGAAAGTGGTCCAGAGGCTGGCAGGTCGTGGAGAAGGTTCAAACTTACACCACATAGAGCGACTTCTGAAGTGCTAGCCGGTGCCTATCCGTTCCTAGCCGAAGAAGGATTAGGTGCTTCGGGGATATTAATTGGACAAGACGCTTGGTCTGGATCGGCATTTTGTTATGACCCCTGGGAGTTATACAGGCAAGGAACACTTACTAATCCCAATATCTTTCTTGCTGGCCAAATTGGACGAGGAAAATCCACACTTGCTAAATCACTGGCCGTGAGATGCATCGCATTTGGAAGGCGAGTCTATGTCCCTGGTGATCCAAAAGGTGAATGGTCTGAAGTGACTAGAGCAGTTGGTGGACAAGTTGTGAAGCTTGGAGTTGGGACGAATACGCGCCTTAATCCATTGGATGAAGGTCCAAGACCTTCTGGGCAAAGTGATGACTCTTGGAAGCAAAAGGTAGCATCTCGTCGCATGGGATTACTAGCAGCTTTGGCTGAATCAACTTTAGGTCGATCTCTTCGTGCGACTGAGCGAACATCTTTAGACGTTGCGCTTGAAAGTGCTCAATTACACTCACCTAAACCAATACTGCCAATGGTCATTGATGAAATGTTGGAGCCTAAAAGGCCATTTGCCGGATCGAGTATTGAACAGCTTCGTGATGATGGAAGAGAAGCTGCACATGCCCTAGCTCGTTTGGTGAGAGGCGACCTTGCCGGACTTTTTGACGGGCAGTCTACAGTCGATTTTGATCCGAATTTACCAATGCTTTCACTTGATCTCTCGGCAATATCGGGATCGGACACGATTATTGGTCTCATTATGACTTGTGCCTCTACTTGGATGGAAGCTTCTCTAGCTGACCCTTCAGGAGGCCAAAGGCTTGTTGTTTATGACGAGGCATGGAGACTTCTCGCCCAACCTTCGCTTCTAGCTAGAATGCAGGCACAGTGGAAACTCTCTAGAGCTTGGGGACTCGCTAACCTAATGGTTGTTCACCGATTGTCAGACTTGGAATCTGTTGGTGAAAGTGGATCTGAAGCCCGAGGTTTAGCGCAGGGACTCCTTGGTGATACTGCAACAAGGATTCTTTATAATGAGCCGTTCGATGAGGCTCAGGCCGCTGCGAAGGTGCTTGGTTTGAGTTCTGTGGAGACAGCCCAATTACCCGAGCTCTCTCGTGGGGAAGGCCTCTGGCGGGTAAATGAACGTGCATTTGTCGTAAGGCATATTTGTACGTCAAAAGAACTTGAGCTTTTTGATACGGATTCTCGGATGATAGCGAAATAGAGATTGAGATACACATTATAAGTTGTTTTTGGTAATGGTTCACCTCGGGCTCAAAACGGTTGGTGAGGTCGTAGAAATCGCTCTCTGGTCAGATCCTCATTCGCTTCAGCGCTCTCATTATTGGTCATTAACTACGCCAATATTAGAATACTTACTCTTCTTCTAGCGGCTCATTGGTTATTGATTTCCAGTGCTCAAACATCGCCTCATTATCGAATTCAACCCCGGCTAACTCAGGAAAGAATGATCCTTCCACGGGATCGAGGTTCTCTGAAGACTGTATGAGTTTAATCAAAAATCGTTCCGCCCCTTCCAGTAATTCGGGCTCCTCGGTCCAAAACCCGAATTCCAAGCTTCGCCGAGATGACTCGGTAAAGTTAGCGGAGGAAACCCAAAGCCTTTGAGCTTTAAACCAAACTATATTTTCCACAGTGCCTATTGGGCCCTCATCATGCCACCGAAGGTGCCCCATAAGGGCCAGCTTTGCGTGAAGAATTGGCGGAGAATCGTTTTTTAATTCTTTTCTATAGCCGAGAGTTCGGATCGTCGGTATTATCCAATCATTTATTGAGGAGTGTGGACCAATAACTTCAGGACTCCCATTAACTTTTGGAGCCAGTAAATTAAAGTCGGGGAAGGCTGCAATTGAAAGTCCCGGCGTTCCTTCATTAAACTCCCTTAACTGTTGCAATTCCTTTTTATTGTGGGATTGTTTGGTAATCACGACTGTAGCCCCATAAAGCTCGGCAATCTTATCTAGAAGCGGTTGATCGTCAATCCACATTGACGACCCAAGTAGAATAGGTCCGAGAGATCGAATGCATGACCAGAGATCATGCTTGTTGATTATGAAATCATCGATCCCTTCTGTGAGACCTTGGAGAACATTGAGTCCAAAATAGGCATTATTTCTCGCATTGTTGCCAACAGCTACCACTTCGTCAAAATCAATTGGAAACTTTCGTCTCCGATTGCCACCATCCATAGCCCTAGTTTAATGGAAATTCATTTAAGCGCATCTACCTTTTCTTCTTATGTGATGATGGCAAAGGTACTGCAATAATCGCAGCTATAGCAAACGCCAGCAAGACAATGATCACAATTGGAGTATGGTGGACTGCCGCGAGGCTGATTACAACTGCAAACATCAATATTCCAATTGCAATTCTTAGAACCGCAAATGTTGCAAGCTTATTTTTGGCAGGGAGGTCATCTGCAGTGGAAGCTATGTCGATAGCGCTCCATCGATTAAACAGTGGCGTAACCATATGTCTTGACACTTGGCAATATAAATCCATTGCGCTATCTGATTGGACATTAACGTTAATTACGGCGCTGCCAAACCATAACAACCGAAGCTGCACTGCATGTTCACCAGTAGCAACTGTAAAGTCCGCACTCATACCTTCATTGACAGTGCCGACGACAATACCATCAATATTGACAACAAAACCTAATGTAGTATTAGCTGCATGAGGTACAGAATGTCTATGAATCCTAATTACTGCCACTGAATTGCCTCGTATCCTGGTTATCCTCGACTAACTTTATCATCCAACAGTCACCTTTGCTGCTGGCCTAAATATAGTGAAGAAAAAAAGTCGACATTATTCACAGCCCCACAACTAGTGTACTTCTCTCTGGATATGGAATGTCGGGTTAAATATTAATTACTTGATCTTTATCTATAAACCAATTTTTACTTATCTCACTATTGTCGCTACGAGGACGGGGACTTGCGTCGTTTACTCTGAATAAAGTCGGGATATTTACCGCACTACCAAATACCAGAGCGTGCTGAGTGGGTATTGATGGTAGCTTTTTAAGTGTGGTTTCCGAAATATGCGGAGTAATCTGCCGTATATGAGAAAGATCTTCGGGATTTTGGATTCTATGAACGATGAAATTATTGCACTGAGAAAGTACAGTGCGTGATAGCTCACTTGGACGTTGCGATGAGATTATGAAAAATAAACCATATTTCCTTCCCTCTTTAGCTATTCGTTCGAAAATTAAGTTCGATTTTAAAAAACTTCTTTGCGGGTCATTTGATATGTATCTGTGAGCTTCTTCAAGAACGAGATTGACAGGATATGAATTACGTGCACTTAATGATCTTAATTTGTCGAAAATTAATCTTGAAATTACTGAGGAAACTAATTCCACTAACTCGTCATCAAGAGAATCGAGATTGAGGATTATAATCTGATTGGCCTTTTTTCTCTCTGACAAACCTAGCAGTTTCGCGATATAAGTCTCTTTTGGCATGGAATTGTTTTCTTTGATAAATGCAAAATCATGTCTTTCCTTGATGCTTTTATAACGGGTAATTAATGACGAACAATAATCTCGAATATGCCTATTGCCATGCGCTTCTTCGTACAGCAAAGCTAGTTCAAGAGCATCATCAATCTTTTCAAAATCAAATTTAGAGTCCTTGTCATAGCTAGGCATTTGAAACGAATCTTGGAAGAATCGCTTATTACCATTATCATCCTCACTTTCTAGGTAGCCATGTAAGAGCTCAGTGCCTATCATCTCTCCAAAGTGTACAAATAGCGCATTCTCGATAGTAGCTGGTTTTGAAGTGTTGCCGTGATCAAACGGAATAGTAGATTGACTTGTGCCATACGAGTCTATGTAGGTGAATGGCTTGGTTAGCTTTATATCTTCAGTATTGAACTTGCGTAAAATTGAAAATATTCTATCCTTCTTTGACGGACTGCTGGTTTCGTCCCGCATGATTAAAGTGGGCCTCCAGGCATATATGTGGGTAGATTTAGGGATCTGTAGCCTCCGTTCTTTCATGGGGTAGAACATGTTTAATGGGTCCAAGCGTTAGCATGA
>JABEUL010000226.1 GCA_013044465.1 Acidimicrobiales bacterium | reverse complement strand
TTTTTTTTCTCTTACTTTTTATTATCTTTTTACTTTTCATGTAAAAGTCAATTATCTTTTTTATTAAGTATTCTTTATCGGGAGCATCTGGGTTGATAAATAAGTAACTAGCTCTTCCATCAACAATTGCAGGCCATACTAAAGTGTTGTTAGGATCTGCCGTCAGTGGAAGATAATCGGGAATTGATCTAAATTTCCTAATAGCATCGGATAACCTTTCTTTCATTTTGGGAGGAATGTGGGATCCAATTTTACGCTGTAACTTCAATGCTTTAGCCGATGTTGGTGACTCTATCCCGATTTTTTCCAACCAACGCATCATATTGAATCGTTTACCACTGTCAAATCCGTGATCAGAAACACACATTAAGTGACCATCATCACCAAGCCAGTCAATTACCTGACCAATTAGCAAATCCGTTTCTCTCCAACACCTCTCGAGCTCAGGTTCACCTTTTCCGGATTGTGCAAGTTTTCTCAAAGCTGCAAAATCCATATGTGAAACGCGATCCGGAATGACGTTGACGTAAATTAATACATCCAGCGAATCCAAATGCTCAGTTAGAAACTGCCTTCTCATTTCTACCTGGTCGCCCAACTGAGTAAGGTATTTACTTCTTTGGTCTTTATCTTGTCTAAGTGCCTGTGAGTGGATGTCTTTTACGACCTCAGGCAGCCATTGTGGATAATTACCCAACAGTCCAGGAGGGTTATACATTCTGTCTGAATTAGGTGGAGCCATAATCCCACCAGTGAAAAATCCTTTTATATCTGGAGCAGGAAATCCTAGAGGGATGTCAAGGCAGCCAACCTCAAGACCAATTTCACCATAAAAGTCCCAGATCATGGGTAATTTGCCAAATGGAACAAAGCTAAAGGGATCTTCAGCGTCATCTCTCCATGGCAGCCAAGGGCTGACCTGTCTCCAATAGAGAACCCCATGGGTTTTTGGAGAGACTCCTGACCAGCAAGTAACCCAAGAAGGAACTGTGTAGATGGGAATAGTTGAGTTTAGTACTCCCCTACCAGCGGTTTTTAGTAATTCGGCCATATTTGGCAATAGACCGCTAGATGCCAGACCTTCTACAATTTCAAATGATGCGCCATCTAGGCCAAAAACTGCAATACGACTTGCCACTCGCCGATAGTACCTGCTTTGCATCGACTCGAGCGCAATGTCGAATTTATTTCAGGTAATTGTTGTTAGGTAGTGTTAAACCATGAAGCCAAATCCCAATATTGTTGCTGCAGTTTTTGCTCGAGGAGGATCCAAGGGTTTGCCCGGAAAGAATTTAAAGGAACTCGGAGGAGTATCCTTGGTCGGCCGGGCTGTGGAAATTGCTAAAAGTATCGACGGGGTTTCAGAAGTACTTGTTTCCACAGATAGCGATGAAATAGCCAATGAAGCACTAAAGCACGGAGCTCTGGTTCCTTTTATGCGACCGATTGAGCTTTCCCAGGATGGCTCACCAGAGATAGATGCTTGGAAACACATGATCAATCAATATAGTGCACTCTACAAGCGCGAAATTGACATTCTAATAAGTATTCCGCCGACAGCTCCTTTGCGAAGAGTCGAAGATGTAAAAGGGGCACTTGGCCTATTTAGCTCATTAGCCGATGCCGATCTCGTCATTACCATAACCAAATCAATTCGGAATCCTTTTTTTGACATGGTGACCAAATATGAAGATTCTAAGATTGAAAAGGTAGTAGAAGCATCGGGAAGTTTTCACAGAAGGCAAGATGCGCCAACAGTATTTGACATTACACCTGTTGCATACATAGCAAAGGCTGAATTTGTTTTGGAGAACTTCCACCTTTTGAATGGAAACGTTTACGGCTATGAGGTGCCTAGAAGCGTGAGCTTGGATATTGATACCGAAGAAGATTTTGCGTATGCGGAATTTCTAGAGATGCAGGGTTAATATCTTTTGAAAGTTGGCTAATGGTTGATCAATGTTGAAATTACGACATCGATAACTTCACGCTGCTCAGATTCTTTCAGCGAAGTTGAGCTAGGTAAGCTTAAGGCACAATCGGCTAAGTTACTTGAAACCCCCGTACCTATATATAGGGAATCTCTATATGGGGTCTGGAGATGTATCGGTGTCCAAAGTGCACGACATTCGATACCTAAGTTTCTTAAGTGTGCTTCAACTTTGACTCTGGTTTTTTTATCCTGGAAAAGAGCAGTTGAAAGCCAACAAGTGCCATTATTCTCAGGGTTAGTGTCCATCATTTTAATATCTCCAATAAGTTCTAAACTGTCTTGGTAGTGGCGATAAATTGATCGCTTCGCACTTATAAATTCACGTAATTTCTTAAGTTGCTCTATTCCTAATGTGGCTGAAATATTTGACATTCTATAGTTGTAACCAACTACGTCATGATTATAATAGTTGCCAGCAAGCCTAGCTTGAGTTGAGAGGTGCCTCGCTTTTGAAGCCAAGGCCCCGTCATTAGTCAGCAGCATTCCGCCGCCGCCAGTAGTGACAACTTTGTTTCCGTTAAATGAAATAATGCCTATCTTTCCAATAGATCCAGTGGACTTATACGCAATTGACCCCGGCCCATAAGTAGCTCCCAAAGATTCCGCGGCATCTTCGATAATGTCGATTCCGTACTCCTTGGAAAGCGACATCAAACCTTCCATGTCGCACGGCTCTCCAAGAAGATGCACTGCAACAATCGCTTTTGGAAGAGGTAACTGTTCTTTTTGCAAATCCTCCAAAAATGTGGTGATGAGATCTACATCTATGTTCCCGCTGTCAGGTTTCACATCAATTAAGACGGGCGTGGCTCCAACATAGCTTATGGGATTAACCGAGGCAATAAAAGTTAGATCCGGAACAACTACAGTGTCACCCGGTCCAATTCCTAATACGAGAAGTGCCAAGTGAAGCGCGGCAGTTCCACTTGATACAGAAACCGCAAACTTAGCTCCAGTAATATCGGTGACAAATCTTTCAAAATGTTCCTGCTCTCGTCCAATGGCTAAATCCCCAGCCATAATCGCATCGTGAACTGCCCTAGCTTCCTCTGCTCCCACATTTGGAATCGCTAGTGGTATTTTCCATCCACTCATGTGTGATGCCTCATTGCGATGTTATTTAATTCAGGATCTAAAGGAAGTCCAAAACTGCAGCGAGAGACCTGCTCTCGCCACCATAAAACTGTTTTCTCAATTCCTTCTTCCAAAATTATTGCTGGCTGCCAATTAAGGAGGTGTTTTGCTTTAGACGGGTCACTAAGTAAAATCTTAACCTCTGACCCATCGGGCCTTTTTTGCTTGTCCTCAACTTCAATATTGGATTCAGTCTCAGTAATCTTGGCAATCGTGTCGACCAATTCGGCTATGGACACACTTACAGGTGCTCCTCTAGCAGTCCCGTCATTTAAGAATGCAATAGCTTGATTTTTATTGGACACGATAATAGCAGCTTGAGCACTCCCGTTACCGATCGCAATAAGCGCCTCGATTAAAATTGCTTGAGGAGAAATACAGGTTAATTCAATAGAAGAATCATCCATTTAATCCCTCAAACTTATCTACAAAAGATTTATTTAACAAGTTATACAGGTTAATTGTCATAAGTATATTGGCAATTTGCTCGCCACTTTGGCCAGTTCCGAAATGGAACCTGTCGCTTTTTGCTAAAGTTCTAAACTCTTTTGAGGTCGCTTTTTCAATTGCTTTTTCAATTGCACTCGAATCTAGCAAGACT